>NZ_LWGJ01000599.1:0-11921 GCF_001635845.1 Oleiphilus sp. HI0132
TTATTAATTTAATCGTAGAAGAGTTCGGCTCTTATGCCGACTGATAACGCTGATTATAAAAATGATAATAATATTCANGTTAATATTACTACTGGTTGCAAGTAGCTTTAGCGCACAGGCTTTGAGTGATTATGTGCTGGTAAATCGGCCTGAATCAGTTAATGACAAACGCTATGATTACGCACATGATTTGTTGCAAATGGTTCTCGATGAGACTCAAGACGACGATTCAAAAAGTGTTGTAAAACACGCAACGCTTATAATGAACCGTAATCGTCTACTGTTATCGTTGAAAGAGGGTAAAGAGCTTCATGTCGTTGCCGAAGCGCCCAAAACTGCTTGGGTCAGCGAATTGCACGTCGTAAGAATTCCCATACGAAAGGGAATACAGGGCTATCGCCTCTTTTTCATTAATAAGCAAGACCAGAGCAAACTGTCAGCACTTAAGTCTTTCGAAGAGTTTAAAGCTATACCCACTGGTTCAGGAAAAGGTTGGTCGACGACTAGAGTGTTGAGAGAGGCAGGGTTTAATGTTGTTGTGGGAAACAACTATGAAGGCCTGTTTAGTATGTTAGAGCTCGGTAGATTTAAAACCTTTGGTCGTGGTATTAATGAAATTGAGGCCGAGTACTTAGCTCAAAAAGAGGCGCACCCTAATCTAGCAATCGACACGGAACTAATGCTTCATATCCCCTTGCCAACCTATTTCTTTATTAGCCCGAAACGACCAGAGCTTGCGAAGCGCATTGAACGGGGTTTGTGGCGCCTAATCGAAAATGGCAAATTTGAAGCATACTTTTTAGCTCACCACCAAGCGCTAATAGATAAGTTTCGGCTGAAAGAGCGCAGAAGGTTTTCTATTCCCAACCCCAATTTGAGTAAAGCCGACCCGCTTGATAATGCTGAACTATGGCATAAATTTTAATGAAGAAAACAGCGTTGTAGGTATAGGGCTCATTACCAAGAAAAGGCATATTGTTGATGCTGTTCCTTTTCGTTATTCAGGCCAATATGAACACCTAATAGCCTTACTTTCTTACCATCGCCCCTTGATATTGCCTCATGTAACAGGCAGATAAACATCGCTTCATTGTAGTCACTAAATGTATATTCTTTTGTTGTTTGATGAAAGTCACTGAACTTTACTTTAACGCCTAGCTTCTGAATGCCTCTTCCCGGCAAATGCTTTGCAGCACGCTGTTTTAACTCGGGCAACAACCTTGATACTAAAATCGCTTCAAGTGAAGACGGGTCGTCAATGTCTTCAGGGAAGGTTAGCTCTACACCCACTGACTTCCTTGTTCGGTGAGTTATTACTGAGCGCTCGTCTTGTCCATGGCAACGTTGCCAAAGTAAATGGCCTAGTCTTCCGAAGTTATGTAGTAGTGTTTGTTGGTCAAAAGCCTTTACATCTTTTCCAAACCGCAGTTGCTTAGCACTGAGCTTCTCGAAGGTGACTTTGCCAACGCCAGGGATTTTATCTAAAGGCATATCGTCGATAAAACTGGCCACGTTTTCTGGAGGAATTACATAAATACCGTTTGGTTTATTGATATCGGAGGCAACTTTAGCGAGGTACTTGATGGGCGCCACCCCTGCTGATGCTGTCAGACCAAGCTCACGTTGAATCGTCTTGCAAATATCCTGAGCGATGAGCGTTGCTGAACCGTGATGTAACGAGCAGTTGGTGACATCAAGGTAAGCTTCATCGAGGCTAAGTGGTTCGATCAGATCAGTATAACGTTCGAATATTTCACCAATCTGTTTACTAACGGTTCTATATACATCCATTCTACCCGGAAGCAATACAAGATCTGGGCATAAACGCAGCGCAACTGAGGTCGGCATGGCAGATCTAAGCCCAAACTCTCGTGCTATGTAGTTACAGGTAGAGAGGACACCGCGAGAGTGGCGCTTTCCGCCAACGGCAACGGGTAAATTAGTTAACGCCGGTTGGTCACGGATTTCCACGGATACAAAGAAAGCATCCATATCTACATGAATTATCTTGCGCAAACCGTTGCCTCGAAATTAAATAATGCTGTTTGAATATACAGTTGTCTTGGGCGTGAGGCAAGTAGGGTTGGTTGCTAGCGTGTACAGATTATTTACGATACACGCCGTCTAGAAAAGTGTTTACTTCAGAAAAAACCTTCTTGGTGATATCTCCTCTGACAATACCATGCAGATGGAAGTCTATTTCCCTGTAATGTGCGTTGCCTGTGTGAATGCTTTTATAAATATCTCTACCGCTTTGGACGTCAACTTTTGGGTCTTTATCTGCATGAATGACTAAGGTTGGGATGGTGATGCTAGAGAGCCCTTTCTGAACTTGGTTCATTAATTTTTTGATTTCAACGATGCTGCTTACCGGGCAGCGTAGATAATTGATGTGAGGATTGTCAGCATGATTGGTGACGAACTCTTTACGCAACTTTTTAGTATCGAATACCGGGTTAGCTATTCGCCTTAGAGCCTTATTCCAGGTATTGACAGGCTTGGCGAAGTTAGCAGAGAACTTTTTAAACTTGAGCGGCGCGCTGATACTCACAAGTGCATCAAAGGCGTCGGGTTTATCAATGACTTGTTTAAGTGCCACCGCAGCGCCAGTAGAGAAACCAGCGATGACGATATGCTCACAGCAGTGCTTAAGTATTTCGTGGCCCCGGTTAACCGCCGCCGTCCATTCGCTCATTTTACGGCGAGATAAATCATCTGCCGATGTACCGTGCCCGTCCATTCGTGGCGCGTAGACGGTATAGCCTTGGCTATAAAGATAGTCAGCCCACTCTCGCACTTCTTCCGGGGCAGCCATTAGGCCATGAACAAGCAGCACTCCCTGCGTGGCTTGAGGCTGATGAAGCAGGTAAGGTTGGCCAATTTCTGGTGGCTTGGTTTCACCTTTAAGGAAGTGTTCCTGGTAATCGTTTATAAAACGACTCGTTTCTTCCTCTAGCAGGCATTGTGCTTTAGAGCTTAAGCTCATCTTAGGCTGACGCCGTAGCGGAAAATGCACTGTAAATCAGGCTGTAATGACAGGCGCCACCAATTAAGACCATTACGTGGAAGAGTTCATGGAAACTGAAAATTCCAGGCAACATTAAGGGTTTCTTACTTGCATAGAAAATAGCACCTAGCGTGAACGCGATACCGCCAGCAAAAAGCAGATTAACCTGCATATCGGTCATGAGATCCAAGATTTGTTGCATGGGGAAAACTAGCATCCAACCCATTGTCAGAAAAATTAAGGCATAGAGTATTCTTGGTGCGCGCGGGAAGAATAATTGTGAGCACAGGCCAAATGCCACCAGTCCCCATTGAATTGCTATCATTGGTAAGCGCCAGTCATCATCCAGAAAGAAGTAGCAGACGGGCGTATAAGAACCGGCAATCATAAAGAATATCGCTAAGCGGTCCATTTTTCGCCAGAAAGATAGCTCGTTCTCTTGCTTTTTAAAGCAGTGGTATAAAGAGCTAGCAGAAAAAAGAAAGATTAGTGACAAACCGTAAACTAAGGCTGTGACGAGCATTGAAGCAGAGCCGGTTGCAACCTTTAATAAAAAAACTGTACCGACCACGGCTGCTATCGCGCCAAGCAGGTGAGAGTAGAAGTTGAATGCTTCAGAGCTTTTAACCATTTTCAATACCGCTTTTTGTGTAGGTCTGAGGATAATAAGTCTAAAAAAAGTATCACAAGTGTGAGCTGAATTTGTTGCTTAATCTTAATCACCATAATGTTAAAAAAATAGACTTTATGGTGCTTTTACAAAAGTTTTACATAGCCCGCTTTTAACACTCACGGCGCGCGATGAAGCAGTGTTAAACTGGTCGAATGAATAGATTTAGATTTCTACCAAACAGCACCTTCACATTCATTTTCTCACTGGTGGCCCTGGTCACTTCGTTTGTGCTTTATATCTATTGGTATATAGAGATCAGTAGTGGCTTGGATGAAGTGATTTTGAGGTTTCATATCGATCCGCAACAAGTCACAGAGTCGCGTACCTTTTTGGTGATTGCAGTATTAACTTTATTGGTGAGTTTGATCGTTACGGGCTTGTCGATGAGTTTCGTTTATACCAAGAAAATGCAGCAGCTTTATCGTCTGCAGAATAACTTTATCAATAACTTTACCCATGAATTGAAAACACCCGTTACGTCCTTGCAGTTGTATTTAGAAACCTTCCAAAAGCATGATTTGGATAAGGAGACGCAGCAAAAGTATCTTAACTATATGCTGCGTGACGTTCACCGTTTGTCAGACAATATCAGCAACATTCTGGATCTGGGAAAGATCGAAAGCCAGAGCTTCAGTGATGAATTTATAGAGTTAGACGTTGCTGAGTTTGTCTCTCAGTTTTATCAACAAAATGCCCACCTGTTTACTGGCTTACAGATCGCGACTCAATCATCTCAGCCGATAAAGCAAACGCTTAGCCGGGCGCTGTTTGAAATGTTATTGATTAATTTAGCGAGCAATGCCCTTAAATATAATGAGTCGGATCAGCCAAGCCTAGTCGTTAAAATAGAAAAGCTCGCACTGCGCGGAAATGATGAGCTCAGGCTTAGGTTTATCGATAACGGTATCGGCATTGAGCATACGCAGCGCAAGAAGGTATTTAAAAAGTTTTATCAGGTGGGTGATTCAAAGACGCGTTCAGCGCAGGGTAGTGGGCTCGGTTTATATCTGGTTCAAAATATAGTTAAAGCGCATAGTGGTAAGATACAGATTAAGGAAAGCCAGCCGGGGCAGGGGGCTGAGTTTGTTATTATATTCCCGCAGCGAAATAAACTATCAATGGCGAAAAGAGCGCGTAATATGATGGGGATGCACTAGTGTTTGATCCAGAGAATGAGCGTATCTTGGTTGTCGAGGATGAATGTCATATTGCAGAGGGGTTGCGTTTAAATTTGGAGCTTCAAGGTTACAAGGTGGCGTTAGCGGAAACAGGGACTTCCGGTCTAGCCTTATGGAAACAGTGGCGGCCGCATTTAATAGTCTTGGATGTGATGCTGCCCGGCATAGACGGTGTCTCTGTTCTTAAACGTATTCGCTTAGAAGATGAGCGTTTGCCAATCCTTATTCTATCAGCCAAGAATANTGCTCAAGACAGAATTGAGGGTTTTAACCACGGTGTCGATGACTATCTTTCTAAACCCTTTAACCTAGAAGAATTCCTGTTACGAGTTGAGCGCCTTTTAAAACAAAGTAGCTGGCAAGATAATAGTATTGATGCGGCGAGTGGAAGTCAGGACCCATATAGCTTTGGCAGCAACAAAATCGACTTCCTTCAATCTGTTGCTTATTGCAAAGGGCAACAAATAAGCCTAACTGAACAAGAGCTTCGCTTGCTCAGGTTATTGATTAACAATCGTGGTAAAGCGCTGTCACGCGGAGAAATTTTAGAAGTTGCCTGGGGTTTTTCCAAAGACCTATCGACTCGTACCGTCGATAACTTTATTGTCCGTTTTCGAAAGTACTTTGAAGACGACCCTAAGAACCCCGAGTTCTTCAAAAGCCGCCGCTCTGTGGGCTACGTATTTGACCATTAAAATATCACTGATGAAGATTTTATTGCTTGTAAAGAAAGCCTACACTATTTTGTGTTAGTCTTGATGGCAAAGTAACAGACTATCGTTAAAGCTATCTGATTTTAAAGGACTTATATGATTGTTCATTCTTTGGCGGGCCAGCCTGCACCGCAAGAAATATTAACTGATATCCCTCGCTTGGTTGCGAGTTATTACAAGCGGCAACCTGAACCGGGAAACTCTGATCATGCAGTAGCATTTGGTACATCTGGCCATCGCGGGACAGCGCTGAATTGTAGCTTCAACGAACATCATATCTGGGCTATTTGCCAAGCTTTATGTGAATATCGCCAGGCTCAAAATATTAGTGGTCCTTTATTTTTGGGTAAAGATACCCACGCCTTGTCGGAACCTGCATTAATTAGTGCGCTTGAAGTCTTTGCGGCGCAAGATGTCGAAGTGCGCATTCAGCAGGGCGGTGGCTATACGCCTACTCCAGTTATCTCTCACGCCATTCTTAGTCATAACCAAGGGCGCACCCAGGGACTTGCCGACGGTGTGGTGATTACGCCATCCCATAACCCTCCTCAAGATGGAGGCTTTAAATATAACCCTCCTCATGGTGGGCCTGCAGATACCGATGTTACTAACCTGATTCAGGCACGTGCGAATGAACTTTTAGCTCAAGGTATGGAAAAAGTAAAAAAGGTTTCTTATTCGCAGGCTTTGGCAGCTAGCAGTACGCAAGAAATTGATTTTGTCATGCCCTACGTGAAGGACCTGGAATCTGTGGTTGATATGTCTGCCATTTCCAAAAGCGGCTTGCGTATAGGTGTTGACCCAATGGGCGGGAGTGGTATTGCTTACTGGGAGCCGATTGCCGAGCATTATGGTTTGAACCTGGAGTTAGTCAATAAGCGGGTTGATCCAAGCTTTTCGTTTATGCGTGTTGATAAAGACGGCAAAATTCGTATGGATTGTTCCTCACCTTATGCCATGGGTCAGTTGATTGAATTAAAAGACCAATATGATGTCGCCTTTGGCAACGATCCTGATTACGACCGTCATGGCATTGTGACTCGAAGCTCTGGCTTGTTAAACCCAAATCACTACTTAGCAGTCGCAATCGATTACCTTTTCTCACATCGTCCTGAATGGGATGAATCTGTTGGAATCGGCAAAACGCTAGTTTCCAGCAGCATGATTGACCGAGTGGCTAGCGCGCTAAAGCGTCCTTTGGTTGAGGTGCCTGTTGGCTTTAAATGGTTTGTAGATGGCTTGCATCAAGGCAGCTTGGGTTTTGGTGGAGAAGAAAGTGCAGGCGCTTCATTTTTGAGACGCAACGGACAAGTTTGGACGACCGATAAAGACGGCATTATCATGGATCTCCTGGCTGCCGAAATATGCGCAGTAACTGGTAAGGACCCGGGGGAGCGTTATAAAGAACTGGAAAACCAGTTCGGTTCTCCTGTTTATGAGCGTCTTGATGCATCGGCAAGCAAAGAGCAGAAAGCCAAGCTTAAAGCCTTATCTGCTGAGCAGGTGAGTGCAAGCGAGTTGGCAGGCGAAACGATTCAGCAGAAACTGACCAAGGCGGTGGGTAATAGTGCTGCAATCGGTGGCCTAAAAGTTTCTACAGAAAATGGCTGGTTTGCTGCAAGGCCATCGGGCACCGAAGATGTTTATAAAATCTATGCGGAAAGTTTTGTCAGTTCAGATCATTTGAAGAAAGTTCAGAAAGAAGCAAAAGCGCTTGTGGATGAAACCATCAAATAAGGATTAAAAAGCTCTGAGTCATGACTCGGAGCTATTTAATGAGTAAGCTATACTAAAAGCCTACGACTAAGGAGTTGTCTGATGAGGGTTCCTGATAACAGTAATATCGTCATTTTTGGTGCCTCGGGAGACTTGTCGTTTCGCAAGCTTATCCCGGCTTTGTTCCATTTATATGTCACTAGACAATTGCCTGATTGTTTCTTTATTTTGGGTGTTTCGCGCAGTGCTTATGACTCAGATAGTTATCGTGAGGCTTTGTTAAAGTCGCTAAGTGAAGGTGCAAACCTTGATTCGCATACTGTCGAAGATTTTCTCCAGCACGTTTATTACTTGTCTTTGAATACCTCCGATGTCACGGAATACTCCAAGCTAAAGCTTACCTTGAATGAGCTGTATGCGCGCTACCAGACACCGCACAATACTTTGTTTTACATGGCGATGCCGCCAAGTATGTTTACCGTGATCCCTGATTGCTTGTCAAAGAGTCAATTGTTGGATCAGTGTGAAGGCTGGAAGCGCATCGTGGTCGAGAAGCCTCTAGGTTATGACTTGGAATCTGCAATCGAGCTAGACCATGGTTTGCATTCCTATTTTGATGAATCCCAGATTTATCGTATCGATCACTATTTGGGAAAAGAGACCGTTCAAAACCTACTGGTTTTTCGCTTTGCTAATGGCATGTTTGAACCATTATGGGATAGAAATTATATTGATTATGTTGAGATAACCGGCGCAGAGAAATTAGGTGTTGAGTCTCGGGGTAGCTATTACGATGGCGCAGGTGCCGTGCGCGATATGTTTCAAAACCACTTGCTGCAAGTTTTGGCGATGGTAGCGATGGAACCGCCAGCAGTGATCAATGCCGACTCAACGCGGAATGAAGTGGTGAAGGTTCTACAGAGTCTAAAACCACTTAGTCAGGCCGATTTAGAGAATAACCTGGTTTTAGGGCAGTATACGGAATCCTTAGTTAAAGGTAGTGCTGTTCCAGGTTATCGGGATGAGGAAGGTGTTAGTCCAGATTCCAGAACTGAAACCTACGTAGCCCTTAAGCTATTTATTAATAATTGGCGTTGGAATGGAGTTCCTTTTTATATTCGAACAGGGAAGAGCTTGCCAACGCGAGTGACGGAAGTTGTTATTCACTTCAAACATACACCACACCCTGTTTTTGGGCTGAATGCACCGGCAAATAAACTGGTGATACGCATTCAGCCAGATGAAGGGATCGTGATGCAATTCGGTCTTAAGAAACCCGGAGCAGGTTTTGAGTCGAAAGAGGTGAGTATGGACTTTCGTTACCAGGATTTACTCGATGAAGAAGGTGATGGTGTACGCATTCTGAATGCCTATGAGCGCTTGTTACTGGATGCACTGAATGGCGATGCCACCTTATTTGCTCGTAGCGACGCCGTGCAATCCTGTTGGCAGTTTGTCGAGCCTATTCTGAAATATCAAGCTGGCGACCATGCCTTGCATGGTTATGCGAGTGGTACATGGGGGCCGAAAGAAGCCGAGAGCCTTCTTCGGCGTGATGGCCGTACCTGGCGTTTTCCGTGTAAAAATTTAGCCAATACTCATTATTGTGAGTTATAGCGAGATAAAAAATTCTTAAGCAGGGGGCAGTATGAATGCGAGTAGTGATGGTTCTATTATAAGCATTTATGAATCAGCTGATGAGCTTGCAGAGGTAGTGGCC
The DNA here is from genome assembly GCF_001635845.1 of Oleiphilus sp. HI0132. Classification (NCBI taxonomy): domain Bacteria; kingdom Pseudomonadati; phylum Pseudomonadota; class Gammaproteobacteria; order Oceanospirillales; family Oleiphilaceae; genus Oleiphilus; species Oleiphilus sp. HI0132. The sequence continues at coordinate 9,008 of NZ_LWGJ01000599.1, forward strand.
AAACAGTGGCTGGCTCTGAGCCAATCTGGCGCCGATATCCATATCGCTTTATCGGGCGGGACAACGCCCAAACATATTTTTGGCTACATAGCCCACAGTGATTACGCAAATAGCATTCTTTGGCGGAACTTACATTTCTGGTGGGGAGATGAACGTTGTGTGTCGGCTAATGATGAGCAAAGCAATTATGGTGAAGCCATGCGGCTGTTGTTTAGCCATGTGCTAATTCCAGCGAGTAACATTCATCCCATTCATGGTGAATTAGCGCAAGAAAAAGCCTTGATCGAATTCAAAGATGAAATGCTGGCTTGTCTGCCATCAGTATCTGATGGAGTGAATGCCTTTCCTATTTTTGATTGGGTTATGCTGGGTATTGGGGAAGATGGACATACTGCCTCATTGTTTCCTGGCCAAACAGATTACGACTGTGCTCAGAGTGCCGTTCAGGCGACTCAACCAAGCTCCAAGCAGGAGCGAATCTCGCTAAGTGCTTCAGTCATATCATGTGCCAAGAGAGTGACATTTATTGCCTTGGGTAAGAGTAAGGCAAGTGTCGTGCGAGAAATAGTCGATCAGGCAGAAGTCTCTAAAAGCTACCCGGCAGCCAATATTTTTTCACGAATTATTGCAAGCTCAGGGTGTGTTGAGTGGTATTTAGATGCGGAATCGGCAGCTAAACTTAGCGAGCATTAAACAAGAAATAGTCGAGGGATAATTATGGCGGATAACAAAGCAGACATTGCAGTCATTGGTCTAGCGGTAATGGGGCAAAACCTGGTTCTGAATATGAATGACCACGGTGTCAGGGTCGTTGCGTATAACCGAACGCAGAGCAAAGTATCCGAGTTTATCAAGGGTCTTGCTGCTGATACGCTAATACAAGGTGCAAATAGCCTTGAGGATATGCTGGCGAAGCTCTCCTCGCCTCGTAAAGTGATGTTAATGGTAAAAGCTGGTGAGGTGGTGGATGCCTACATTGAACAGCTACTTCCTTTGCTAGATGATGGTGATGTCATTATTGATGGGGGCAACTCCGACTATCGAGACACGGCTCGACGAGTAGAGTCATTATCTGAAAAAAATATTCACTATCTCGGTATCGGTGTTTCCGGTGGTGAAGAAGGTGCACGTTATGGGCCGTCTATCATGCCTGGTGGTGATGAGCGAGCCTGGCCGCTAGTAAAGCCTATATTTCAGGCTATTGCGGCGCGCACCGATGCTGGTGAAATTTGCTGCGACTGGGTTGGCTCGGGCGGTGCAGGGCATTTTGTGAAAATGGTTCACAATGGCATCGAATATGGTGATATGCAGCTCATCTCTGAGGCTTATCATTTTATGAAGAGTGGGTTGAATTTGAATCACCCTGAAATGCAGAAAAGTTTCTCGGCATGGAATAAAACAGAGTTAGATAGTTATTTAGTTGAAATAACAGCCAATATTCTTGGCTTTTATGAAGATGGGCAGCCCTTAGTAGAGAGCATTCTTGATACGGCAGGGCAGAAAGGAACCGGTAAACTGACTGCAAATAGCGCACTTGAAAACGGTGTACCTTTGAGCTTGATTAGTGAGTCGGTCTTTGCACGATATATCTCCAGTTTCAAAGAAGAGCGAATCGCTGCTGAAACAGCTTTCGCGCGTGAGATATCTAGTGTTGGTGGAGATAAGGACGATTGGCTTGAAGCGTTGAGAGAGTCCTTATTGGCGTCTAAGATCATCTCTTATGCTCAAGGTTTCATGTTAATGAAGCAAGTTTCAAACAACTTGGATTGGAATCTGAACTTCGGGAATATTGCTTTAATGTGGCGAGGAGGTTGCATTATCCGAAGTCGTTTTCTAGAGAATATTCGTGACGCCTTTATAAAGAACCCTGAGCTCTCTTTCTTAGGAATCGATGACTATTTTCAACAATTATTGAAGCAGTCACTTCCTTCCTGGCGCAGGGTTTTGGGTAAAGCGATTGAAATCGGGCTACCAATGCAATGTACCGCGTCAGGCTTGTCTTTCTTTGATGCCTTCACCTGCGGAAGATTGCCAGCAAATATGCTGCAAGCGCAACGTGATTACTTCGGTGCGCATACTTATGAACGGGTTGATAGAGATCGAGGCGAGTTTTTCCATACGGACTGGATTGGAAGTGGTGGAGCGGTATCCTCCAGCCAATACAATGCCTAATATATGAGCGCAGCATGATTCCATCGGCGAAAACAATTAATGCCTATACAGAAGATGTTCTAGGTGAACTCGATGGAGTAGGAATTGCCGAAAGGGTTCGTAAAAGAGAAATATCGGCCCAAGAGGCGGTTGAAGCGAGTATTAGTCGCGCGATGCATGTTGAGCCGAGCCTAAACAGTCTTGCTGTGGAAATGTATGACAGGGCTCGACGGTACGCATTGTTGCCTAATTCAGGGTATTTTTCCGGTGTCCCTAGCTTTATTAAAGATAATGACGACTTTAACGGAGTGCCCTCCGCTCATGGTTCCGCAGCGTTAAAACCTAAACCCGCAGCAAAATCTTCAGATTTCGTACGTCAATTCCTGTCGCTAGGCGTCGTGCCCCTAGGAAAAACTCGAATGCCTGAGTTTGGCTTAACGGCTACGACTGAGTCTAGTTATTTTGGCTCGACTTCTAACCCGTGGAACCTTGAGCGTTCAACTGGCGGTTCATCCGGCGGATCTGCCGCCATGGTTGCAGCTGGCGTTGTGCCCTTTGCTCATGGGAATGATGGCGGTGGTTCTATCAGAATACCTGCGGCATGTTGCGGGCTAATAGGGCTGAAGCCTACAAGAAGTCGCTTAGTCGATATGAAAGGGTCCCATTTATTACCTATCAATTTGGGGCACCAGGGAATTCTAAGCCGTAGTGTTCGCGATACGGCGATGTTTTATTCCGAAGCTGAAAAGTTTTATCTCAACCG
>NZ_LWGJ01000600.1:0-1130 GCF_001635845.1 Oleiphilus sp. HI0132
ATGCCACGTCTGAAGCGTCAGCTACTCCTGCTGGCGGTGATGGAGAGTTGATTACCGATAATGAGTTCGAAAAGCTACTGGATGAACTTCATGGAGCAGGCGGGTCGCCAACGACCAAGGCTGCTGCCAGTTCTGCGCCGGCTCCAGAGCCCACACCAAAGCCAGCGCCTGCACCGGCCCCAGCCTCAGCAGCTGCAGCTAAGCCAAAGCCGGCTGCAAAACCAGCTGCTAAAGCGGCATCGAAGAAGAATGAAACCATAGCGACAGAAACAACAGTTCGTGTTGATACAAAGCGCCTAGACGATATCATGAATATGGTGGGTGAATTGGTGCTTGTGCGTAACCGACTAAAACGTCTTGGCGATGCAAGCAGTGACGAGTCCATGCAGAAGGCTGTGTCCAACTTAGATGTCGTGACAGGTGATCTTCAGTCAGCGGTTATGCAAACTCGAATGCAGCCGATTAAGAAGGTCTTTGGACGTTTTCCCAGGGTTGTGCGAGATTTGGCTCGGAACCTTAAGAAAGAGGTTAACCTGGTTCTGGTTGGTGAAGATACTGACCTTGATAAGAACCTTGTTGAAGCGCTATCTGACCCCTTGGTTCACCTTGTACGAAACGCTGTAGACCACGGCATTGAAATGCCTGATGACCGTGTGACGAAAGGTAAGGAACGTATAGGGCAGGTGGTTCTGTCAGCACAGCAGGAAGGTGATCATATCATGCTAGCCATTGAAGATGATGGCGCAGGTATGGATGCTGAGGTTCTACGTCAAAAAGCTGTTGAAAAAGGCATTTACGACCAAGACGCTGCTGATCGCTTAAGCGATAGCGAATGTTATAACCTTATTTTTGCACCTGGCTTTTCGACTAAGCAGGAAATATCCGATATTTCCGGCCGTGGTGTGGGAATGGATGTTGTTAAGACAAAAATTACCCAGTTAAACGGTACGGTAAATATTGATTCTGAGTTAGGTAAAGGCTCGCGACTTTCAATTAAAGTACCCTTAACTTTGGCGATCATGCCTACCTTGATGGTTAAGCTTGGAAATCAGTCCTTTGCTTTTCCTCTGGTTAGTGTGGTTGAAATTTTCCACCTTGATTTGACCAAGACAAATGTTGTTGATGGACAG
>NZ_LWGJ01000601.1:0-1084 GCF_001635845.1 Oleiphilus sp. HI0132
TAATTTTATTATTGAAGGAGTACGCACCATTTAGAACAATATTTTGGCTCACACGCTGCGGAGCATTCTTTGCTATAGCAAGGGCTACCCCTTTTGATACCTCGCAAATACTCACTCCTTTAATTGTGTTTTCACATACATTAGCAATTGTTTGGTTCGATAGAAAGAATAGGATGACAAACAAGAAAAATGGCTTCATTGAGCTAGATTACTCCGTATCTAACAAAAACGTGGTAAGTCGATATAGTTTGAAATTCTGAAATGTTACTGGATTCCCGTGGCATTCTCCATGAATAAGTTTATAAAGCAAGGTGTTTAAGATCGTAACAGCTTTACCAAATTACACATGTAAGTGAAACTATGACAATTGGGCCAAATCTAAAACGAGTGCCAAAGTCTTCTATTGGCACTTTTCTGACCAAGTCTTGCTTAGAATGGTTAGGCCCAAGTCAGACCATTTATTCTAATAGGCCAGCTTGGGTGCTGACTTTTAGGCATTAGTTATATCGTGACCTAACACGTTTAAAGCTCGTTTTCGCCCTAAAAAAGCATTACCCTGTCTAGCTAAATACTCATTTATAAGTACATAAAACTTTTGCTATAGAGCTTATGCCTGCCAAACAGAAGATTCTTAAAGTTCGTCGCCACTATAACCAGTGGGTGGCTGACCAAACCCTAGAAGATTACGCCTTACGATTCACCGCTCGTAAAGCTCGGCGTATGGGTATTAGCCGTGTCGGCAAAACCGCTTTAGGGGCGACTGCTTTTTTGGCACTTGAAAGCATTGCTGCAGCGGTAACGATTAACTATGGCTTTGTGAATACCATTGCAGCGATGTTAGTCGTTGCAGCGGTTTTCTTTATTACCGGTTTTCCAATTGCTTACTACTCAGCTAAACACGGTTTAGACATTGATCTTTTGACGCGAGGTGCCGGGTTTGGCTACTTAGGCTCCACAGTCACGTCACTTATTTATGCTTCGTTTACTTTTATCTTCTTTGCGATTGAAGCCGCTATTCTCGCATCGGCTTTACATGCCTTGCTGGGTATTCCGCTATCGATCGGGTATTTCATTTGCGCTGTGG
>NZ_LWGJ01000602.1:0-995 GCF_001635845.1 Oleiphilus sp. HI0132
TAAATACTTTGCCGTTTTTGGATACTAAAATAGCTTGCTGCAGCTCTGGTGTGTTGTTGACAGAATCGTTAATAATTTGGGTTAGAGAAAAAAGATTGAACGATGCCAGGTTTTCTGCGATCGAGCTACTCAACGCTTGGGCTTGGACGAGTGCTTGTTGGTTGAGGTTATGTTTTAGCAGAACGATACGCTTCTCTAACTCGGTATCAAATGCTTGCTTGTGTAGGTTTATTTGAAGGTGAGTGCTGACATAAAGCACAAGTAAAAGTGCACTAGCAATGATGAAAAGTAGTTTGTTGCGAATTCCCATGCTTAGACTTCTGTCTCCGTACAGCTACTTATTGGATAAATGCTCTCTTAAGCAGGTGAGTATATCCTCTATTTCCCAGGGCTTGCCAAAACAGGCGGCAAGATTCGCTTGTTCATAGGCTTCTTGGACTGCTGAGCTATCGGCATGACCCGTGAGTATTATCTTGATGATATCAGGGAACATGGCATGAACGTCAATCAAGAACTTATCGCCTTTGGTAACAGGCATAATGTAGTCCGAAATGATGGCTACAATCTGTTCACCATCTTTAAAGGGCCTGTACCATCGCGATACGATGCATTGAGCTTCCTTGATTGGTCACTTCCGATGCCTGCGCTTAGTGTTGTTTCTTGTGTATTCTGAGCCGTTTTGGTGATGATGTTAATTACGGCGACAAAAGCATTGGCTCCGTAGAGTGCTGAGCCAGGGCCACGGACAATTTCTACCCGGCTAATGTCATCGACAATAAAGTTGTTGTAAGAGCTTAGTGCACCACCATTTACCAGGTTGTTATTGTTAGCGTGGCCATTGATTAGAAATAATACTTTTTCACTGAAGTCTGTTTTTAGCCCTCTTATCTCGAGGGTAGACCTTCCCATATTAGTTTGGTAAACACCTAAGCCAGGTACGCGCTTTAGTGCGTCCATTAGGTTGCGCGCACCCATTCTTTTTAAGTCAGCAGCGG
>NZ_LWGJ01000603.1:0-880 GCF_001635845.1 Oleiphilus sp. HI0132
GCTCACGGAACCACTGGTTTATTTGCTGGTAAACCTTTTCTGAGTGAGCCAGAGGTACATGTGGAATACCATTGAAATGGGCCTGCTTACTGTCTTCTGGTGCAGATATGGGGTTAGCACTTGTATGTCTCACCAGGCTATCGCCAAAATACTTGTTGAGTAGACTATTCTTGTTCGCCGATAGCGAGCCGCTAATGAAGTGATGCTGAGCATGCGCGGTAAAACTTCCACAGCGCACACTCTGCTCGTAGGGGTCATCACTATCCGCGCCACGTTTTTCTTTATTCAGATGGAGTAAGCCGTCCTTCAGATCTTGTATACCCTGGCTTCGAACGTCTATCCAGTCTGCCCAGTGACTAATGTAATCACGCGGGATATAGCGAACAATAGAACTGGTTAGGTGACCAAACTTCTCCAAGGGCGAGCCTTCATGAGGCGTGCCAATGTAATAACAGTTTGACAACAAACTTAGCCAATCTGCTTCGGCATCTTGCGCGAGTTTCTGGGCACTTCGTATTAACAAGCCTCCCATACTAAAGCCCATTAGCACGATCTCTTCTACAGGTATGGGGTATGCCTCAATGAGCTCTGAAAGTAGCCGAGTTAATTTTTGCCCATTATCTTTAATCGATAAGCCTGTGTTGTAACGCAAGTAAAAAGGCGTAAAGCCAAACTCTTCTTGTAAGCGTCGACCATAGTTATCTTTTTCACTTAGCGCTTCGTCATCATCACTTGAACGACCATTACTCGAGCTCTCCCCTTCACTTTCCCCACCGAGTGAGTCTGGTTTTAAGTCCCATATTGTTTCTAGATTGGTCAGCCCGTGGATGAGGACGATAATTTTGTTAGATAAGGCTTTTTCTGCTTTGACGCTCCCGGA
>NZ_LWGJ01000604.1:0-207 GCF_001635845.1 Oleiphilus sp. HI0132
CTTTAATAAGACAAATCGTTTACCAAATGAGACAGTTAGATTGAAATGTGAATAAACTCTCAGTTTTTGAGTGCCTAATAGAGATTAAATAGAACTTAACTGCTGCATAATAGGAAAAGTCGTATTACGGTTTAACAAAAGAATAAATACAATGAATACTAATGCTCGTTTTCCAGGTTGGGGAAGCGGTCAGGTGACAATCTTGCT
>NZ_LWGJ01000605.1:0-6900 GCF_001635845.1 Oleiphilus sp. HI0132
TCGGCGTGTAGTCATCATTTAACATGACAACCTGATACATCGAAGGCTGTTTAAACGCTGGCTTAGCAGGAGCGACAAGCAGATCATCTTCATGACCTGGATCATTTTGCGTTCCTTGAGCTAATACTAGTAGAGAATCTTTAGTTTTACTCATAGTTTGATACGAATTTTTACATTTCTCTTTATTTGGGGGTAGATACGTATTTTGCAACAACTGAGCTTATAAAGAAATCGCATAAAGAAAAACATGAGCAAAACTATCGAAAGAATTACGGCCAGGCATCATATCTTTCGCCCAAATCGCTTGACAGCATTAAGAAAATATTTGACAGTAGCGACTTGATGCGCTTTGCATCGGAATACAAATAAAAATAAAACTTCAGGTGTTTGAACTTTTACATGCCCAAGAACCCAAAAAGGCAGTCTGACATCCTTGAATTCTTTATTCAGGATTGCCAAGACACATAGTTCGAACGCAGGAGACACGGGAGTCGATAATGCCTCAAGGTACAGTAAAGTGGTTCAATAATGCAAAAGGCTATGGGTTCATCATCGAAGACGGTGATAATGAAGATCTTTTTGCTCATTTTTCTTCAATTCAAATGGAAGGCTATAAAACCCTTAAAGCAGGGCAGCCGGTCAACTTTGAAAAGCAGCCAGGCGACAAAGGTTTTCACGCTGTAAATATTACGGCAGTTGAAACGGTTCAACCAAGCTCCGCTGCACATGACGTAGACCATGACGAGTTTATTTCTGTTGAAGAAGCAAATGGTTCTGAGTTTCAGCCTAGCCATCAAGCACCATTGAACACGGAAACAAAAACATCAACAGAGCAAGAAGCCAAAGCAGTTTCAGCTTGAAACTGAGAGCCTGCCCTTCCTCTAGAGATAGCAGGCCTTTAGCCATTTACTCTTAACCCGATTTTATACAAAACCGGGTAAATCACTTGCCATTTATATGGCAGACTTTTTCCTGTCCGCGTATTATGTGGCCATGCCTACTATTTTCCTATTCAACAAGCCTTATCACACACTATCTCAGTTTACTGATAATGAGGGCCGCTCAACGCTTTCAAACTTTATTAAAACCCCCAAAATATACCCCGCCGGCAGACTGGACTACGACTCAGAAGGACTATTGATCTTAACTGGCGATGGGCAAATGCAAGCTCGAATTGCCGACCCGAAACACAAGCTCCCCAAGACCTATTGGGCACAGGTAGAAGGGGAGATTAGCGATGAAGCCCTTAACAAATTGCGTAATGGGGTAACACTTAAAGATGGGCTAACACGTCCAGCTATTGCCGAACGAATTAAAGAGCCCTGCTTGTGGCCGAGAACCCCACCAATAAGGCAGCGCGCAAATGCTCCAACATCCTGGCTGGCATTAACGATCACCGAAGGAAAAAACCGCCAAGTGCGACGAATGACTGCTGAAGTCGGCTTCCCAACACTCCGCCTGATTCGCGCAGCAATTGGCCCCTGGTCTATCGACAACCTACAACCAGGCGAACATAAAAGCCTGGAAGTTCACCTACCTAAGCAACGAGAAAATAAAAAACATTCTTCTCGTAATAAAGGACGCACCCATTCAAGCAAAAAGAAGCATCCACACAGAAAAAAACCTAGTTAGCACCAGTGCGATACGGCACATAAATAAACTAAACACCACTTCAAAGCTAATTTGCTAAGCATATAGGCAAGATTTTTGGCTTATAAAAATTTAGGTGCTATCATTCGAGCCATAATAAGCAATAATAAATCATAGACTTACTAACCACGCTTTTTCTAACGAGTCGACTAAATCGCTCACCAAGAAATAGTATAAAAAGACTTTCATTATTAATGGAGAGCCCATCATGGCAATTGAATTACCAGCACTTCCCTATGCAATTGACGCACTAGCGCCACATATTTCTCAAGAAACTCTAGAGTTTCACCATGGCAAGCACCATAAAACTTACGTTGATAAGTTGAATGCTGCGATCCCTGGAACCGAGTTTGAAGGCAAGTCCCTTGAAGACATCATCAAATCTTCAAGCGGCCCAGTATTTAACAATGCAGCCCAGATCTGGAACCACACTTTCTACTGGAATTGCCTAAGCCCAAATGGCGGCGGCGAGCCAACTGGCGCAGTAGCCGAGGCTATCAATGCAGCATTTGGATCTTTCGCTGACTTCCAAGCTCAGTTCAACGACAAAGCTGTTAACAACTTTGGCTCTAGCTGGACTTGGTTAGTTAAGAATGCAGATGGTTCTTTGGAAATTGTTAACACTAGCAACGCTGGAACGCCGATGACTGAAGGCCAGACTGCCTTGCTAACTGTTGACCTATGGGAACACGCTTACTACATCGACTTCCGTAATGTTCGTCCGAACTACCTGACAGCGTTCTGGAAGCTGGTTAACTGGGAATTTGTTGCAGCAAACCTAGCAGCATAATTCTTCTGAACCTCCTTAGTGACTAAGGAGGTTCAATCTCCCAAGCCTTTAACCAAAGCTCTTAGCTTCATCCCACTTAATAGCAAAACGATAAAATAAGAAACGATTCCGACGACAACCAAAGCTAGCAACTTAGTTATTCGCTCCCAAACACTCATATCAAACCAAATTTCGGTTTCAACATTCATCCAGGAAACCGCCAACACCATCGCAACAACAGCAACAACTATCCGCAGCACAAATAAAGCCCAACCTTCGCTTCTATGATAAACATCACGCTTCACTAAGCCACTCAAAAGCCACAAAGCATTCATCCAAGACGAAAGCGCTGTCGCTAATGCCAAACCTGTATGTTGCAAAGGCCAGATCAGAATCAAATTGAAAACCATGTTGGCACACATCGCCCATATGCCAATCTTTACAGGCGTCTTCATATCTTGTCTTGAAAAGTACCCGGGAGCCAAGACCTTAATCAACATAAATGCCAAGAGCCCTAAGGCATAGGCACGTAAGCTCATTGCCGACATATAGACATCGCGTTGTTCTAATGCACCGTAATAAAATAGCGACGTCACCAAAGGTTCAGCAAGAACAATCAAAGCAACAGCTGCCGGAACGCCCATCAACAGAACTATCCGTATAGCCCAGTCCAGCGTGTCAGAAAAAGCTTTGTGAGACTGACTGCTATGCTTTCGAGACAAACTAGGTAAAATCACTGTCGCAATGGCAATACCGAAAATCCCCAAAGGCAACTCAGCTAAACGATCCGAATAATAAAGCCAAGAAACGCTTCCTGTTTGTAGAAATGACGCTAACACTGTATCGAGCAACAGATTAATCTGGCTTACAGAAACACCAAATAGTGCTGGAACCATCAGTATAAAAATACGTCGAACACCTTCATGACGATAATCCAGGCGTGGCCGAGGCATCAAGCCCATTTTTATCAAGAAGGGAAACTGAAAAAACAGCTGTATCAGGCCTGCAATAAAGACCCCCCATGCCAAGCCCATGACTGGCTCTGTAAATAACGGCGTTAACCAAAGCGCCGCTGATATGAGCACCAAGTTAAGCAAAACAGGTGTAAAAGCGGGTATCGCAAAGTAACCATAGCTATTCAATATTGAACCAGCAAAAGCGGTCAAAGAGATCAACAGCAAATAGGGAAAGGTTATCCTCAACATATCGCTGGCAAGGTTATATTTTTCTGTATCCTCAAGAAAACCCGGAGCAAACAAAGCCGTTAGCCATGGAGCGCCCATGACCGCTAAAGCCGTAATAAGTAGTAATACCAGCCCCAACACACCTGCAACCGAGTTAACCAACTGCCTGACCTCTCGCTCAGTGCGCTGACTACGGTATTCAGATAACACTGGGACAAAGGCCTGGGAAAAAGCACCTTCTGCAAATAGACGCCGAAAGAAATTTGGAATTTTAAAGGCTACAAAAAAGGCATCTGCCCCCGCCGAAGCACCAAACAGGTTTGCTACGACAACATCCCGCACCAAGCCGAAGACCCGGGACAACATAGTCATTACTCCAACAATACCGCTTGAGCGAAGCAAACCACTTGCCTGCTTTGCTTTAATATTGCTCGACACCCCCTCCTTTGGAGCATTTGTTTTATTCTCGTTTTCCATATGCACTCGTAAACCTATTCAGTATCAGCGCGAAGCATACTTGGCTTGATATCAAAAGCAAAGACGCCCTGCCCAGAAACATTTCTCTTTTCAAAGCATGGATAAAAGTTGAATCCGAGTATTTTCCTTCTATGCTTAATAAATTAGCCAATCACTCGTTTATATTACACAGGACTAAGACAATGGACGAACAAGATATTAATCGATTGATGCTGCACTACGAGCAGCTGTATCGGAAGTCGAATAGGGAGATTATTAATCCTGAAATCGAGGCACTTTCTACCAGCGATTTAAAACCCATCGTCAATATCGTGGCCCAGACCCGGGCAGCTTATTTAAAGTTCATGTATGAACTAGGAAAAAAATATGATGATCTTGATGACTCACCGAGTGCCGAGGAATTAAAAAAACTCAAAACCCTGCGCCTTCGCTTTGAAGAGCTTGCTGAAGGAGCAAAAGCTTTTGAGACATCAATTCAGAAGGGCTATCTAGATCTAAAGACTAATTAAGCGACACACTTACAGCTGGGGATTCAGCACCAGCTGTTGATTTTCTTGGTCAATTTTAAACTCAAAACGCTTGAGAATATCCATCCCCAAAAGCCCATCATAAGTAAAGTCAGATAAGGGCAAAACTCCCAAAGTAACATCCCCCATTGATAATCCTCCAAGCGAGACTTGACCCACCTGCACTTTGCTCCCTTTGACGGAGCCATTGGCGGTCTTGAGCAGCAGCTCATCTGCCTCATCTAAAAGGCTAGGCAAATATTCTTGAACAAACTCTGTCTTCACGACAGTCATTGAAGCACCCGTATCAATCATTAGCGACAAACTGTGCTCGTCATTAACAAGCAGCTCAAGCAAATAGTGCTCACCAATAGTTTGCAAGGGAACGATATACTGACTAGAACGGTCTCTAAGTTCAGCAATGGTATTTTCCAATAGCTGAACCTCCTCGCCATATTTAAGGTCATGCCTTGCTGACACAAGGCTTAGTTCAGCCTCATCCCACTCCTCAGAGACAATTAGCCAGTGAGCCAGGGATAAATAATAGGGGGTATACTCTGGCTGAAAACTCACCAACTGCCTAAAGCTCGCAATTAATAAATCATGCTCACCAGCTTTCTCCAGCGTTTGCTCCAGATGTTGCACAAAGTCTTGAACACCATTCAGGTAGGCATCTTCAAACTGAGAGTCCACCAGTAGACGCAAATCGTACAAGTAGACTATTGCGTCCTGAACATTACCTTGAGCAAGTTTTTGCTTGGCAACACTAAAAATGACCTGAAAGTCAGTCTCGGATAGCTGAGCCTTATTCTCAAGCTGATCGGCAAGAAGCTCGATATCGGTCATTTCGGTTTTTGTAGAAGTACTGTCAACAGAATCCAGGCTAGCCGGTTTCTTTAAATTCTGCTCCTTTGAGCGCAAGTTTTTTAGGCGCTGCTCATTTCGAAGCAAATCTCTCTGAGAGCTGGAAACTTGCTGATCGAGACCAGCAAACCAGAACTGCTGCGCTAGCCAACCCAAAGATACTCCAGCACAGAGCGCTAATAAGTAGCCTGACGTTCTATTCAAGATAAGCCCCCTTTCAGACCAGTGATAGCTCACTACACCACTCATGAAGACGCGGACTACCTATTCTGAACTTGAAATATTTTTCTTTGTCTATTCAGATGAACCCGTTGACTTTGGCGCAGTGTCAAATCGTTTAAAGACTGTTTCCGCCAACCTTGGAGTCTGACGTACCGAAACAGCACTATTATCATCACTCAAGGTATTAACAATAGCATACTTGGAATGACGACTAAGTAATTCCTGACCTGAAGCACCCTCTTCCTCCGAGACAGACACGTCATAAGAAAGGACATCCAGCAAGCCCTCAAACAACGGTTCAGCGCCACTCGCTTTCTGATAAAGCACTCCGCCAATAACCGTCTCAACAACATCATTCAATACGCCAAGCTCTGAGCCAAGAGAGCCATCGTTATCGTCAATTTCATACAAGGTAGGTGTCAGCAAGCGTCCTTCATCAAGAACCTGTTCATCAAGCGCTTCCTGATGCGAGGACGTCAATAGATATACTGTCTGCCTATCAGCCTCGTCACCACTCAGGTCAAGCATGCGCACCCATTTACCATCTTCATCGCTTGCCTCAGTACGAATTGAGCCTGAGTCAAGACTAGCATCAGCACATACTCTAGTTAATACCTGATTAGGAGTGCAAAACAGTGCTGTAGATTCAAATTCGGTAAAAGAAGAGAAACACGTACCCTCTGCCAGATCAGCCCCCGTACATCGGTCACTCCCACCACCTTCTTGGGAACCCAGGTCACACTCAACACGAAGGTAGTTTTTATAACACTCATTACTTCTCACCGCTCCTGGAATCAAAGCACTGATATATACGTTGTTATTTTCAACAAAGTGCTCCAGAGCATATAGATCTGATTCAGCACCAAACATAACATGCTCACGTACTGATTTTGGCGCTGACAAAGACTGCTTATAAAAATAACGAACAATCAGATCTTTTTCGAGCATTGATGCAGATAACAACAAGCTGTCTTCAAAAATACTCACTTCATACTTATTCAAGGAATCTGCCAAGTACTGCATATAACCAACGAACTGGGCATCGTTCTCTGTATTATTCAACTCCCCCAAGTGCTCAAAAAACTCGGCAGAACAAATATTTCTGCCAGACTGGCTCACATCATGTTCTTCTTGAGTCTCACACAAGTCTGCAACATCCTGCTCCAACTGACAGCCGAGATCGGCATCACAATCCGTTATAAACTGCCAGGAAGAAGCCGTGACATCA
>NZ_LWGJ01000606.1:0-1046 GCF_001635845.1 Oleiphilus sp. HI0132
TGATGGCTGTATTTACGTCGGGCATTCCGATAAACGCCGCTGTGATGTAGTCAGCTGGTGTATCGGTCACCTTCTGGAGCAGCTCGAGCCAGATGCCTATGATGCATCACTTAAGAAATGGTCGCATGAAACCTTGCCTATATTGCCCGACGTAAATACAGCCATCAGCTTTGTGGATTGATACGGGTGATGAGCGTATTCAAGTGACAGCGAGTGTTGGCGTAAGTGCCTGCATGCCGAACGAGGAAAGCTCGACTCACGCTTTGGTTGAGATGGCTGATCANGCGCTATAGCCTTCCCCAGACAGGGCTTTTCTGCAATATACAGTTTCATTCATACAAAATACTGTATAAACAAACAGCTATCAAGCAGTTTCACGCCGTCTTAGCCAACTTTTTGCTCAACTCTGTTTCGACCGTTAAGCTTAGCTTGGTATAGCGCCTGATCAGCCATCTCAACCAAAGCGTGAGTCGAGCTTTCCTCGTTCGGCATGCAGGCACTTACGCCAACACTCGCTGTCACTTGAATACGCTCATCACCCGTATCAATCCACAAAGCTTCAATATGCGCCCGAATTCGCTCACCTATCAAAACAGCACCTTCCAATTTGGTCTCAGGTAAGACAACAGCTAACTCCTCTCCACCATAACGGCAAACCAGATCAGGAGGGCGTTTCACCAAACGATACACTTCAGAAGCGACCGTTTTCAGACACTGGTCTCCAGCTTGATGACCATAGGTATCATTGACGGATTTGAAATTATCCAAATCAATCATAATCAAAGCTAATTCTCGCCCATTTCGCCTGCCACGACGAAACTCTCGCTCCATCATTTCATCAAAATAACGACGATTTCTAACCCCGGTGACTTGATCAAGTGTTGATAGATCTTCAAGTTCGGAGTTTAATTTATTGACCTTTTCTAAAGCCAGTCGTAAGTCTCTGGTTCGCTGCTCAACTTCTACCTCTAATGCTTCATTTTGCATCTGCTTGGTCTCGATCAGCTTTTCCTTCACTTGCAAGGTTTCTGCTTCAGCTTTAAAAC
>NZ_LWGJ01000607.1:0-799 GCF_001635845.1 Oleiphilus sp. HI0132
CGCCGCATTATTGCTTGGTGGTACAGCACTTTTTTCAAAACTAATTCCCTATGCTGCCTGGGACATAATTGCCTACCGAACTCTGATTTGCGGCCTCACCGTATTTATTGTGGCACTTCTATTCAAACAAAAACTTAGAATTAGCACTTTACCCGTTTTTTTACTCTTGGTGTTTTGCAGCATGCTGTTCACCGTTCATTGGACAGCCTATTTTCAAGCGATGCAGCTGTCGACTGTCGCTATCGGCATGATCTCGATGTTTACCTTTCCTGTCATGACGGTATTTCTGGAACCCTTAATCAATAAAACACGGCTTCATAAAGCCGATATCCTCATGGGTTTGCTGGTTATGCTCGGTGTCTTTATGATCGTCCCGGACTTTACTCTCGAAAACAATGTCACCGCAGGAGTATTGTTTGGTCTTTTATCTGCACTGGCTGTGGCACTAAGAAATATTCTGGTATCAAAGCACCTGTCAGATATTTCCCCTTTCACCATTATGTTTTATCACGCGATGGTGTCAGCCGCAATTTTGCTACCCTTTGCATCTGTCTCGCCAGTGGAAATAAAAACACCCGATCTACTTGCATTAATTCTACTAGGCACCGTGTTTACGGCAATCCCACATACTCAAAAAACATACGCCCTACGCTATCGTTCAGCTAAAAGCGTATCAATGGTGATAAGCCTGCAAGTCGTTTATGGAAGCCTATTTGCATATTTACTTTTAAGAGAAGGAATAGTCTTCAACACACTACTTGGTGGTGGCATTATTTTGTTTGCTGCTTTGTATGAGAGT
>NZ_LWGJ01000608.1:0-427 GCF_001635845.1 Oleiphilus sp. HI0132
GATACTTTTAACCGAGATCAGCTGCAGGGAGTTATTGCTCACGAATTTAGCCATGTTCTTAATGGCGATATGCGCCTGAACATGAAGTTACTGGTTGTCTTGCATGGCATTCTAATGATTAGTGAAAGTGGTCATATGGTGATGCGTATGACGAGTCAACGAGGGCGTCGCTATCGTAGCTATGGTCATGGCCGAAATAATGGCGGCGTGGTTGCGGGCCTGTTTGCATTTGGTTTGTGCCTATGGCTACTTGGCTCGATTGGCCAGTTATTTGGCATGATCATAAAGTCTGCTGTAAGCCGTCAGAGAGAGTTTTTGGCCGACGCCTCTGCAGTGCAGTTTACCCGAAACCCCAATGGTATTGGTGAGGCCTTGAGTTTGATTGGTGGTGCCACTGCCCAGTCACAAGTTGTGCATCATGGCGCTC
>NZ_LWGJ01000609.1:0-3615 GCF_001635845.1 Oleiphilus sp. HI0132
TCATACGCCATTCTTCCAAGGTTACCGTCCACAGTTCTACTTCCGTACGACTGATGTGACAGGTGCTTGTGAGTTGCCTGAAGGTGTTGAAATGGTAATGCCTGGTGATAACGTACAGTTAACAGCTACTTTGATCGCGCCAATCGCGATGGAAGAAGGTCTACGCTTCGCGATTCGTGAAGGTGGTCGTACTGTAGGTGCGGGTGTTGTAG
This sequence comes from Oleiphilus sp. HI0132, assembly GCF_001635845.1. Lineage (NCBI taxonomy): Bacteria > Pseudomonadati > Pseudomonadota > Gammaproteobacteria > Oceanospirillales > Oleiphilaceae > Oleiphilus > Oleiphilus sp. HI0132. Next base: position 213 of record NZ_LWGJ01000609.1, read on the forward strand.
CTAAGATTGTTGAATAATCTGACGCCTATATCCTAAAAAAAGAGCTGCCTTCGGGCGGCTCTTTTTTTTGTGCTAAAAGAAATCGTATTTATGTCGGGATGTCGGTTGACACGGTTGGTTGCAATACGTACAATGCGGCTCCTTTTTTATACAGCAGTCACGCGCCTTTTTGGGTTTAAGTGGCTAATTACTGGAGTTTTGGTCACATGCAAAGCCAAAAAATCAGAATCAGACTAAAAGCTTTTGATTATCGTCTGATCGATCAGTCTACACAAGAAATTGTAGATACGGCGAAGAGAACCGGTGCGCAAGTGCGTGGTCCGATTCCTCTTCCAACTAAGAAAGAGAGATTTACAGTTTTGATTTCTCCTCACGTAAACAAAGATGCGCGTGATCAGTATGAGATTCGTACTCATAAGAGAATGATGGATATTGTAGAGCCTACAGAAAAAACTGTAGATGCACTAATGAAACTTGACCTGGCAGCTGGCGTAGACGTTCAGATTAGTCTTGGTTAAGTTTTTCCAACTTTTCTAAAAAGTTGGTGCCGTTCAAGTTAGATCGAGCGGTAAAGTGTAACTACCTAATTTATAGGGCCATAGAGGGTGAAAGCCCCGTACACTTAAGAGGTGAAAAATGGCGATTGGTTTAGTCGGCCGTAAGGCTGGGATGACTCGAGTTTTTACAGACGAAGGTGCATCCATTCCGGTAACGGTTATCGAGGTTGAAGATAACCGTATCACACAGGTGAGAACAGACGATGTTGATGGTTACCGTGCAATTCAGGTAACTGTTGGTGAGCGTCGCGCTTCTCGCGTATCTAAAGCTGCAGCTGGACATTTTGCGAAAGCAGGTGTTGAAGCGGGTCGTGGTCTTTGGGAATTCCGTTTGGCGGAAGGCGAAGGCGAAGATCTTAAAGCAGGTGACGCACTTAATGCGACAGTCTTCGAAGTTGGTCAGATTATTGATGTAACTGGTCAGTCTAAAGGTAAAGGTTTCCAGGGCGGTATTAAGCGTTGGAACTTTGGCATGCAAGATGCGACGCATGGTAACTCGTTGTCACACAGATCAAACGGTTCAATTGGTCAGTGTCAGACGCCAGGTCGTGTTTTTAAAGGCAAGAAGATGTCAGGTCACATGGGTGCTGAACAAGTTACTGTTCAGAGCTTAGAAGTCGTTCGTGTAGACGCAGAACGTAACCTTTTATTGATTAAAGGTTCTGTTCCTGGTGCTACTGGCGCGGACATCATTGTCAAGCCAGCACAGAAGGCATAGGGGGCGTCATGGAATTAACAATTACTGGTTCTGGAAATTCAGTGGCTGTATCTGAAGCTACGTTTTCTCGTGAATTTAATGAGTCTTTGGTTCATCAGGTTGTCACTGCATATATGGCAGCTGCCCGCCAGGGTTCTCGAGCTCAGAAAACTCGTTCTGAAGTAAGTGGTGGTGGTAAGAAGCCATGGAAGCAGAAGGGTTCTGGTCGTGCACGTGCAGGTACTATTCGTAGCCCAATCTGGCGTTCAGGTGGTGTTACATTTGCTGCGAAGCCGCAAGATCACTCTCAAAAAGTAAACCGTAAAATGTATCGTGCAGCGATGCAGGTTATTTTGTCAGAGTTGGTTCGTCAGGAGCGTTTGTTGGTTGTTGAAGAGCTAACTGTTGCTGAGCCAAAGACAAAAGAGCTGACTGCTAAGTTGAAAGAGCAGGGTTTGCTAGATAGTACTTTGATCATTTCTGAAGAAATTGATCAAAACTTATATTTGGCGTCTCGCAATATCCCTAAAGTGGATGTGCGTGATGCGGAAAGTGTTGACCCTGTAAGCCTTGTTGGTTTCGATAAGGTGGTTGTCACAGTTTCTGCTCTTAAAAAGATTGAGGAGATGTTGGGATGAATGAACAACGTATCTATAAGGTTCTTTTAGGTCCTCATATTTCTGAAAAAGCTTCTATGGCAGCAGAGAACAACCAGGTTTGTTTTAAGGTTGCTGCGGATGCTAGCAAGCCAGAAATCAAGAAGGCTGTTGAGAAACTTTTCAATGTTACAGTTGAAGCAGTTCAAACTGTAAATATTAAAGGCAAGACTAAGTTCACTAAGAACGGTCTTGGTAAGCGCAAAGATATTCGTAAGGCTTATGTCAAATTGGCAGAAGGTCAGGATATCGATTTCATGGACGTGGAATAAGGTAGAGGTCGAATTATGCCAGTCGTAAAAACCAAACCAACATCTGCCGGCCGTCGTCATGTCGTTAAGGTAGTACACCCTCATTTATACAAGGGTCGTCCTTATGCGCCGTTAGTTGAAAAGAAATCTAAAAATGGCGGTCGTAATAACAACGGTCGTATTACTGTTCGTCACAAGGGTGGCGGTCATAAGCAGCACTATCGTGTTGTTGACTTCAAGCGCACAAAAGACGGCATTCCAGCTGTTGTTGAGCGTATCGAGCACGATCCAAATCGTTCAGCGCACATCGCATTGCTGAAGTATATGGATGGCGAGCGTCGTTACATTATTGCTCCTAAAGGTGTTGAAGTCGGTCAAGAGATTCGTTCGGGTGAAGATGCTCCTATAAAAGTAGGCAGTACCTTACCTATTCGAAATATTCCTGTGGGTAGTGTTATCCACTGTGTTGAATTGAAGCCTGGTAAAGGCGCTCAAATCGCTCGTAGTGCAGGTACTTCTGCGCAGCTAGTAGCAAGAGAAGGTGCTTATGCAACTCTTCGTTTGCGTTCTGGTGAAATGCGTAAGGTTCTTGTTGAATGTCGAGCTACTTTGGGTGAGGTTTCAAACAGTGAGCACAGCCTACGGCAATTAGGTAAAGCGGGTGCATCACGTTGGCGCGGTATTCGACCAACGGTGCGTGGTGTTGTTATGAACCCAGTTGACCACCCACATGGTGGTGGTGAAGGGCGAACCTCTGGTGGTCGTCACCCTGTTACTCCTTGGGGTGTACCTACTAAAGGCTATAAAACTCGCAAGAACAAACGCACTGACAAGATGATAGTACGTCGTCGGTCGGCTAAGTAATTAACTAAGAGGGTTACGCTGTGCCACGTTCTTTGAAAAAAGGTCCATTTATAGACCTTCATTTATTGAAGAAAGTAGAAACGGCTCTGGAAAAAGGTGACAAGAAACCAATTAAGACTTGGTCTCGTCGTTCAACTGTTTTTCCTGAGATGGTAGGCCTGACTATTGCGGTTCATAACGGACGTCAACACGTTCCTGTTTATGTAACCGAAGATATGGTTGGTCATAAATTAGGTGAATTTGCTGCAACGCGTACTTATCGGGGTCATGATGCCGATAAGAAAGCGAAGCGATAATTCTGAGAGGATATTGAGATGGAAGTAGCTGCAAAGCATAGAGGTGCTCGTCTATCTGCTCAGAAGGCACGTTTGGTAGCAG
>NZ_LWGJ01000610.1:0-712 GCF_001635845.1 Oleiphilus sp. HI0132
TTTTCTATCTCGGTGAACGAACTGATGCCTTGCATAATGGAGATGGCAAAGCCGATAATCACGGCGCATATCTCAACCGCCCAGGCAAAGAATATTAGCTTTTTGCCAATGCTCTCGCGTTCCGGGTTTATCGTTAAAGAGGGTGCTTGAACCGGCTCAATTGAACTGGTAACGGTTTGAGCTTGGCCGTTTGTCATGCCTTTGGGTTTCCGTTATTGTTATTTTTTCGATTGTTTGTGTATGTTATCGAAGTTTTACGCTTAAGCTACTTCGTTCACACTATCTTCTAATAGTGAGTTAATTCGCTATCTAAATCAGTGACTCAGGTATGAAAAATAGTATTGTTCTCGCTAGTTTGCTTTTTCTGCTTCTTACTAGTGCCTGTACTACCCGGCAATTGGCGGAAGTATCTCCTCTTGAAGAAGATGTGTCAAAGCTTGAGAAGCTTAGTCCTGAAGAGAAGCAGAGCAAAGAGAATGAGACAGCGGAAAAGAAAGCCAAAAAAGAAAGTCAGGCCGCTACTAAGCAGATAGAGCCAGAATCACCTTTGCAAAAACAAGCTGAAAAGGCATCCCAAAAAAAGCTCGGGCAGCCTTCCGATAAAACACAGGCTAAGCAAAAAGAGAGGCAAACTTCGCAGAAGTCGGTGGAAGCTTTGGAGCAAGAGTATTCAACTGAGCTTTCAAGTATGCGCTCAAGGGATGAGTTGGAG
>NZ_LWGJ01000611.1:0-304 GCF_001635845.1 Oleiphilus sp. HI0132
TTCGTCCAAACTCCGACGTTATTGAGCGTACCTTGACGAGTCGCACTCCGTCCGAAGAAATGATCTGTTTTGAATTTTGTCAGTTAGCTGTACTGTCTCCGATTCTAGATATTAATGGTGATATTAAACTTATTCAGCTGAGCGTATCACTAGCAGATATGATGCTAGATTTTAATAGAATCACCGGATCTGATATCGGGATACTCACGCCGGTTAATAATAACTCTGAAGCATCAGTACAGTTTGGCAAGACCGGATTGGCTTTCTCTTCTTTGACGAATAAGCCTTTACTACAGCCAATTCT
>NZ_LWGJ01000612.1:0-1436 GCF_001635845.1 Oleiphilus sp. HI0132
CCCCATGCACTGATCCAAAATGAAACCTGCTTCGTAAGTGCCTGAAACACCCTCAGCGCACTACGGAATCCATATGCTCATTAAACAACGAAGAGTTCTATACTGGTTTACTCGAGACCTGCGAATTCATGACAACCAGGCGCTGCACGCCATAAAAAGCGCCGATCGCCTACTGTGCATCTATGTCGTAGACCCTAGATGGTTTCAGCAGAAGCTATGGCAGCAACCTTCCATCAGCAAACATCGCTGGCAGTTCACCTTGGAATGCATTCAGGATTTAAAACAAAACCTCGCACGATATGACCAAGAGCTGATTGTTTTATATGGTGATACAACTGAGCTGATATCCAACCTTATCAATAATTACGGCTTTAGTGACCTCGTATTGACTCAGTCTTCCGGTTCTTATGAGCGGCACATCCTTAAAGCGATTCGCAGGAAATGCTCCGAGGCTGCGGTAATAGAATATGAACAATACACGATCTTCAATGAGTTAGAACTACCGTTTAAGGTCTCTCAGTTACCCCAAACATACTCACGCTTCAGGAAATCAATTGAAAATCAAGGTGTCCCTGACCCCCTTCCTGCCCCCAAATTCCTGCCAATCATGCCTAAGATAGATATGTTGGAAGCAGAGAAGATTCCTGATTGGCTTCCTGTGAATACGACTTCGCTCCGCTTTACCGGTGGTGAACGCGAAGCGTTTGGCCATCTGTTCGAGTATTTCTCCAGTGATGCGCCCCGTCGCTACAAGACAGTAAGGAATGAATTATCCGGCTGGACCAACAGCAGCAAAATATCACCCTGGTTAAGTAGCGGCTGTCTATCTCCACGCCAGGTCATCAAGAAATTGCTTGAATACGAACAGGAAAACGGGTCTAACGATTCATCTCGTTGGCTATATGTCGAGCTATTGTGGAGAGAATATTTCCAATGGTGGCACTTTCTAAAAGGAGACCAACTATTTAGTTTCCAAGGATCCAAAAAGTCACCCCCGCTTACTAGTTTCTACCCTGAACGCTTCAGTAAATGGTGTGAAGGCGAAACGCCTTTCAAGATTGTCAATGCCTGCATGAAGGAACTAAAAAACACGGGGTATCTATCAAACAGAGGCCGACAAATCGCAGCCAGTTGTTTGGTTAATGAATTGAGCGTGGACTGGCGCTATGGAGCAGCTTGGTTTGAGTACTGTCTCATTGACTTTGACTTGGCAGTAAATTGGGGCAATTGGCAATACATTGCAGGCGTGGGGGTTGACCCAAGAGGAGGGCGCCACTTCGATCTTGAAAAGCAGTCGAGACTCTATGACCCTGACGGTTTGTATCAAAAACGCTGGGGAGCTGAAACGGATCCAAATTTAGACTCTCGCGATGCTGCCGACTGGCCAATCATACACGAGTAATAGAGATACCGAACAAAGACGAGCAAAAAACCGA
>NZ_LWGJ01000613.1:0-496 GCF_001635845.1 Oleiphilus sp. HI0132
GGACAGAAATGTCGCGTATTTTCTTTCCTTTGCCATATATTTTAAGCCACCAGTTTTTTTCATCGTCTTGCCAGAAATGACTCATGACTGGGATCCAATCATCACGCTCCGCAAGTTCGGAGATCCTTAAAAACATAGTTTTCATGGCGGCAATGAGAAATAGGTTTCGTTCAAAGAGCGCGTCTTCGTCTGCCATTTGCTCAACTGTTGTTAGTAACAAATCCCATTGATCTTGATCTAGCCGCTTCGTTTCTTTTACCTGAGCATCTTTAACCAAGCGCTTGCAGTCTTTCTTAGCCAAAACAGCTGGATTACCTAGTGCGATTTCGTTTTCCATTAAATGCGTATAAAAGCCGCTAATAGCTGAGAACATTGCGAGCATCGACTGCTGTGATGGGCGGTACTTCTTTTTATCAATGTCGGAGCCTTCAGCTATGTACCTAAACGGCTTCCAACTCTTGTTAAATTCATCCATACCCGCCGTAGGAACGAATTT
>NZ_LWGJ01000614.1:0-810 GCF_001635845.1 Oleiphilus sp. HI0132
GAGCCAGTTTACAGTTAGTAGCGACCTTCAGTGTTTTGGCTGATATGGCTAAGGCGGTGGGAGGAGATCATGTATCCGTATCTACCTTGGTAGACTGGGGGGAAGATGCACATGTTTACCGCCCTTCACCTCAAAATGTTAAGCATTTATCTAAAGCTGACTTGTTGTTAATGAATGGCTTGGGCTTTGAAGGGTGGTTAGCGCGCTTGGTTGCAGCAGCAGATTTTAATGGCCTGACTGTGATAGCGACAGAAAATGTTCGTTTGATCAGAGAGCGAAAGGATTTGCGTCGACATAGTCATGGTCATCATGGCGAAGAAGAGCATAAGCATAGTAGCGCTTCTCTTGATGAAAATGATGATATTTCCAAGATGGTTGGAAGGGTTGACCCGCATGCCTGGCATAGCTTGCAGGCTGCAAAAGTATATATTCGCAATATCACCAATGCCTTAGCGAAGGTTGACCCTCCGCATGCCGGAGAATATGCAACGAATGCACAGGCATATATTGAAGAATTAGACTTGCTTAACCAAGCTTACGAGAAGAAGTTTTTGGCTCTGCCTGCGTCTCAACGACAAATGGTTGTTCCTCACAATGCCTTTGCTTATTTGGCTCGAGATTATGGTTTGAAAATGCGGAGCTTGCAAGGCATCAGTACGGGAGGAGAGGCTTCTGCAGCACAAATTGCACAAGTAGTTCGTCAGGTTCGGAGCTCTGGCGTCAAGGCGATTTTCGAGGAAAATGTCGCTGACAATCGCCTTATCAAAGTTGTGCAAATGGAAACGGGAGTCAATTTTGGAGGTGAACTGA
>NZ_LWGJ01000615.1:0-1163 GCF_001635845.1 Oleiphilus sp. HI0132
TCGATTTTTCACAACGAATACCGCCCGTACAAAACATCGCGACTTTTTTGTGCTTTGCCTTATCCAGGTTTTCTGCAACGTACTGAGGGAACTCTCTAAAGCTTTCGGTTCGAGGGTTCAAGGCATGTTGGAAGGTGCCAATTTCGACCTCATAATCATTTCGCGTATCGACTAGTAGAACTTCAGGGTCAGAGATGAGTGCGTTCCAGTCCTTTGGCTTTACATAGGTGCCAACTACTTCCTTAGGGTTTATGCCTTCAACGCCCATGGTGACGATTTCTTTTTTCAGTTTTACCTTGGTTCGGGCAAACGGAGCTTCTTGGGTGAAAGACTCCTTATAGCTAAGATCGCTCAAACGTGGGTCTGACTTTAACCACTCAAGAAGTTTGTCTATGCCCGCTCTAGAGCCAGCAACGGTGCCGTTGATGCCTTCTTCTGCAAGTAGTAGGGTGCCTCGTACGTCGATGCTCTTCATCAATTCAAGAAGAGGGGTTTGAATCTCTTTGTAATTTTCGAGTGTGACAAATTTATATAATGCGCAAACAACGTAAGTTTGCTCGTTTGGTGTGGTAGACATGTTATTTCCTATCAGCATGACCGGAACGTAAATCCGGCGCCTTGGTTTAGTGTTAAGAACTAGTTTTCTTGCTTGTCCTTAATGTGTTCAAGAATCTGTTTTTTCAGGCTCTTGGGGATTTCTGTAATAGTGAGCGTATTTGACTGCTCATCAAACAAGATTGTTTGCTGCATAAGGTCTGATGAAAAGGACAGGCTTAAACCATTGCCCTTGCCAGAGATTCTGACCAAATGCTTTAGCTTACGAGTGTCTGGGCGCAGGGTTTGGCTGGTGTCTAGTTGCGCTTCTTGTTCTGCGAATTGAGCAAAGCGGGTGGGTTCATTTTCATCAAGGAAGCCCGATAGCTCATTAATCGGCACTGCTTCACCTAGCTGCTGCTGTTCAACGCAAAAGTCATAGGCTTTTTGATGAAGCTGAGCAGCTTGCTTGGGTTCGGTTTCTTTGGTGTAGCCTGCTAATACTTCCATTAGCGTTTCAGTTTCTTTTGCGCTGTCGATAGAGCTCTTGAAACCGATTGACTGAGTGAATGCTTCACCTATTTTGGCTTTTGAGCGTGCGCGGACCAAGCAAAGGTATGGGTCAGTAC
>NZ_LWGJ01000616.1:0-244 GCF_001635845.1 Oleiphilus sp. HI0132
TTGGGCAACGCCATTAGAGTTTTTGGCAACCAATGCTGGCGACTGTGAGGACTTCTCAATTGCAAAGTACTTTACGCTTCGGGAAATGGGAATCCCTGATGACATGATAAAAATCACCTACGTCAAAGCGCTTGAGCTGAACCAGGCTCACATGGTCCTCGCCTATTACCCGACTCCAGACGCTGAACCCCTCATTCTCGACAACCTGATTAATGAAATAAAACCAGCAGGCCAACGTACCGAC
>NZ_LWGJ01000617.1:0-565 GCF_001635845.1 Oleiphilus sp. HI0132
CTCAGGAAGGCGAAGAACACAGCTTTGCGACCTTATTCGCTTATGCGGCGCAAAAGTGGGGAATCGTTTTTGAAGATGCGGCCAATGGTTTTGTCTGGTCATGGCTAGAAAACCAGGTGGCAGGGGCCACTAAAATGGTGCCTTTGGGTCAGACTCAAGCTCAACAAATGCTGACCTTGTTTCAACCAGAGATTGCAGAATCGATTGCTTTGGCTGAACAAATAGATGAAGACAAAATAGGCGGTGGTCTACCCGGATTGGCCATAGCCAGCGCCTTACATGAACAGCAATACTCAAGGCTTTTCCGTTCTTAGTTGAAAAGCTTACGATCACGTCCCCTATAGTCATTCACGCGAAGGCGGGAATCTAAGGTCTTAGGGGGAATTAAAACAATGGATCCCCGCCTGCGCGGGGATGACGAAAAATATAGGATATAACAATGGCAAAAAAACAAACGCTACGAGTCGGTGTCGGGGGCCCTGTTGGTTCAGGTAAAACCGCCTTATTGCGCTCACTTTGTGCAGCATTAAAAGATCACTACAATATTGCAGTGGTAACCAATGAT
>NZ_LWGJ01000618.1:0-856 GCF_001635845.1 Oleiphilus sp. HI0132
CGCAAAAGTAAGCTAAGGTTCTGCAAACAAATGTGAAATCTGGTTTTATGATGGAAGTAATGTGTCACATATTTGGATTATCTCGTGTTTTTGTATTGTGACTAGGTTCAAAATTCGAATAAACTGCGCTTCAGGCAGTATTGGAACTGCCGATAAAAGGGAATTGACAAGTTCATGCAGGGAATAGGGAGGTTCGCCGCAGTGTTTAAACGCCTAAAATTACATAAGAAACCAAAGCCAGATTTACGCTTTATTGACCCTGAAATATACCGGGCTCAGAGGCAAGCTCCCAAACGAAGCACTTCAATACCTTTCACTAGAAAAGGATATGACATAAAGCCGAACAATTTGTATTCGGATGTGTATTCAGGTTTATCGCAGTCAAGCGTCAAAACACACTCTACTAAAACATCTTTTTATCGGACTCGTGCAGGGAAACCTCTATCGGAACCTGAATCGTCGGATAGGCCTGTATACGTAAGTACTGAAAAGGATGAGGCTTTCTATCTGGAAGGTGTGAAAGCTTTGCCTCAAATGCTGGTAGAGGAAAGTCAAAAGCAGGAGCTCAAAGAGCATCCTCATATCGACTTATTTGATATGTTTGTTGCGCAGTCTGATAACGCGAGAGTAATCGTGGGTAATCAGCTCAGTATAGAAGACCGGTATCTTGGGCCAAACTATCTGTGTGAGCGTAGTCTAGGAATATTTTCTGACTCAAAAATGTATTCAGCTTTAATTAGAAAGGAGCTGAGTTCATACCGGGTAGATGTCCGCCACTTTAATCACCCTACTACCTTTGTTGAAAGTCGATATGAGTTCTATGACCGAATTTCTGCATGGATTCTGTTTTTGTCAG
>NZ_LWGJ01000619.1:0-732 GCF_001635845.1 Oleiphilus sp. HI0132
CTTTGTTCTTCAGCGGCTGTCGCGATTTGGGTACTCATATTATTGATTTGATTGACCATATTGGTGACATTTTCCAATGAGTGGTTGGCGGTATTGGCTTGCTCTACAGTTTCATGGACCTTAGAGAGGCTTTCTTCCATCACACCCACCGCATTTTCAGCGTTTTCTTGAAGCTTATTAACGATGATGTCAATTTCTTCGGTTGATTCTTGGGTTTTACCTGCCAATGTTCTGACTTCATCTGCGACGACCGCAAAACCCCGGCCTTGTTCACCTGCTCTCGCGGCTTCAATGGCAGCATTAAGTGCTAGAAGGTTGGTTTGTTCAGCAATACCACGAATTACTTCCATAACTTTACTGACGTCTACGCAATCCTGTCTTAGTTCATCTAGTACGGTTTTTGTATTACTGGTTGTCTGCTCTAATGACTCGACGACATTGACGGCGGTATTAACAGTTTCTTTACTAGAGATTGTCTCGTCATAGGCTTCATTGGCGCTTTCAGAGGTGCTGACGATATTTTCGGCGACTTCTGAAATAGAAGCAGCCATTTCCGTCATAGCTGTAGCGACAAGTTCAATAAGAGCTTGTTGCTCGTCGAGGCTTCTTGAATTATCTTGGCTAGCGACTGTCAGTTCAGCAGAAGACTGGCTTGTTTGACTTGCAGCCTGGTGAATCTGCTCCAATACATGCTCAAAACTGCTTAGCATTTCATCGAAGTGTTGGGATAGC
>NZ_LWGJ01000620.1:0-5583 GCF_001635845.1 Oleiphilus sp. HI0132
AGAATACAAAGCTCCCCTACGAGAAATTAAGTTCATCATGAACGAAGTTTTGAACAGTGAACAGCACTACGCAACCATAGGAGCAGATGATGCTTCTCCAGACATGGTCGAAGCGATCATCGGCGAAGGTGCAAAGTTTTGTGAAGAAGTACTAGCTCCTCTTAACCAAGTAGGTGACCAGGAAGGTTGTACTTGGAGTGAAGATGGTGTTAAAACGCCAACAGGTTTTAAAGAAGCATATAACCAATTTGTAGAAGGCGGCTGGCCTTCAATGAACGCGCCTGTTGAGCACGGTGGACAAGGTCTACCTGAGTCCATCAACATCGCTTTGAGTGAAATGATTGGTACTGCTAACTGGTCTTGGGGTATGTATCCAGGCCTAAGCCACGGTGCACGTGCGACAATTCAAGAGCATGGTACGCCTGAGCAGCAGGAAACTTATCTAACTAAGCTGATCAGCGGTGAGTGGACGGGTACCATGTGTTTAACAGAGCCTCAGTGTGGTTCTGACCTAGGTATTTTGACTACTAAGGCTGAGCCAAATGCTGATGGTAGCTACAACATCACGGGTACGAAGATCTTCATCTCTGCCGGTGAGCACGATATGGTTGATAACATCGTTCACATTGTTCTAGCACGTCTTCCTGGCGCACCAGAAGGTACTAAGGGTATTTCTCTGTTTATCGTACCTAAGTTGTTGCCAGATGCAGACGGTAATCCAGGCGAGAAAAACAACGTTACCTGTGGTTCTATCGAGCACAAAATGGGTATCCATGGTAACGCAACTTGTGTGATGAACTTTGATGCATCAAAAGGTTGGTTGATTGGCCCAGAAAACAAGGGTCTAAACTGCATGTTCACATTCATGAACGTTGCACGTATCGGTACTTCTATTCAAGGTCTTGCTGCTGCTGAAGGTTCTTTCCAGGGTGCGCTAACTTACGCTAAAGAGCGTCTAGCTATGCGTTCTTTGACTGGTAAGAAGAACCCGGAAGGTAAAGCTGACCCAATCATTGTTCACCCAGACGTTCGCCGTATGCTTCTAACTCAGAAGTCTATCGCTGAAGGTTCTCGTGCAATGATCTACTACGCAGCGCAACAGGCTGATTTGGTAGAGCACGGTAGTGATGAAGAGAAGAAAGCAGCTGACGAGATGTTAGGCTTCTTAACGCCTATTCTTAAAGCTTTCTGTACTGAAGCTGGTTACGAGGCTGCTAACCACGGTGTTCAGGTATTCGGTGGTCACGGTTTCATCGCTGAGTGGGGTATGGAGCAGATCGTTCGTGATACGCGTATCGCACTAATTTATGAAGGTACAACTGGTATCCAGGCACTTGACTTGTTAGGCCGTAAAGTTCTAATGACGCAAGGTGCTGCACTTAAGAACTTCACTAAGTTGGTTCACACTTTCTGTAAAGAAAATGCAGATAACGAAGGTTTGGCGCAGTTCATTGAGCCGCTAACCAAGCTAAACAAAGAGTGGGGCGATATTACGATGAAGATTGGTATGAATGCCATGAAGAATCGTGATGAAGTTGGTGCAGCGTCAGTTGATTACCTAATGTACTCAGGCTATGTATGTTTAGCATACTTCTGGGCGAAGATGGTTGATGTTGCTCAGCAGAAGCTAGCAGAAGGTACAACAGAAGAAGCGTTCTACAAGACTAAGCTGCAAACTGCTCAGTTCTACTTTGATCGTATCTTGCCACGTACTTTAGCTCACGCTCAAATGATTGAAGCGGGTGCCGAGTCTATGATGGCTGTTGAAGAAGATAACTTCGCTTTCTAAGCTTGAGTTAATCTGATTCAAAAAAAAGCCCGCATTCGCGGGCTTTTTACGTTAAAATGCGCCGCATGATTTAAATGTGCGGCGTTAGGTTTTCCCGGACATAAGTAAATCACACCCGAATAGCCACAAGCAGCTCGGGGTTTTTATTGAAAAATACCTTGTAAGACAAGGTTGTTACGTGTTGGATCAACAGAGGATAGAGGGTAGTTACATGGCTGAGTATAAGGCTCCGTTAAAAGATATTCGTTTCGTGATGAATGAAGTGTTTGGTGTAGAGCAGCTTTGGGCTTCGCTTGCGGGCACAAAAGACACCATCGATATTGATACTGCTGACGCAGTATTGGAAGAAGCGGGTAAGATCACTGCATCACTAATTGCACCTTTAAGTCGTAATGGTGATGAAGAAGGTTGTAAGTGGACTGACGGTGTTGTAACGACTCCAGCGGGTTATAAAGAAGCTTATAAGACTTTTGTTGAAGGTGGTTGGTCAGGTCTTACGGGTAACCCTGAATACGAAGGAATGGGTATGCCTAAAATGGTAGGTGCTCAGTATGAAGAGATGCTTTATTCTTCTGATATCTCTTTTGGTTTATATGTATGCCTAACTTCTGGTGCAAGTTTGGCAATTGATGCACACGCCACTGAAGAGCTTAAGCAGAAGTATCTACCTAAGATGTATTCTGGCGAGTGGGCTGGTGCGATGGACTTAACTGAGCCGCATGCAGGCACAGATCTAGGTATGATCCGCACTAAAGCTGAAGACAACGGTGACGGTAGCTACGCGATCACAGGTACTAAGATCTTCATTACAGGTGGTGACCAAGATCTTTCTGAAAACGTTATTCATTTGGTCCTCGCTAAGCTTCCTGATGCGCCTGCCGGCCCTAAAGGTATTTCTCTGTTCTTGGTTCCAAGAAACAAGGTTGATGAGAACAACGTTGTTGGCGAGAACAATAATGTAACGGTTGGCTCTATCGAGCATAAAATGGGTATCAAAGCTTCTGCAACCTGTGTCATGAACTTTGACGGCGCTCAAGGCTGGTTGGTTGGTGAGATTAACCAAGGTCTAAACGCAATGTTCACAATGATGAACTACGAGCGTTTGAGTGTTGGTATTCAGGGCTTAGGTGCTGCTGAGCGTTCATACCAGAATGCTGTTGAGTATGCATTGGATCGAATTCAGGGTAGAGCGGCAACAGGCCCGGCTCAACCTGAAAAGGCTGCTGACCCACTAATCGTGCATCCTGATATTCGCCGTATGTTGATGACTATGCGTGCTTACAATGAGGGTGGTCGTGCCTTCTCTAGCTATGTTGCGACTTTCTTGGATACAGCGAAATACTCAGATGACGCTGATGAGAAGAAGCATGCATCAGCAATGGTTGCATTGATGACGCCTATTGCAAAAGCATATTTGACTGATCGTGCTTTAGATTGTTGTATTGCTGGCCAGCAAGTATTTGGTGGTCACGGTTTCATTCGTGAGTGGGGCCAGGAGCAGTTGGTTCGTGATACGCGTATTACGCAAATCTACGAAGGTACTAATGGTATCCAATCTTTGGATTTGATGGGCCGTAAGATTGTCGCCAATGGCGGTAAGTTCTACGAACTATTTGCTTCAGAAGTCGCTTCGTTTATTCAGGTAGAGGCTGATAATGCTGACTTGGCTGAATTCGTTAAGCCACTGTCTGCAGCGCTTGAGCGTTTAAGTGATGTAACAGAATATGTTATCAATAGCGTTAAGGATGATCCAAACGCAATTGGTGCTGCATCGGTTGAATACCTGGAATTGTTTGGCTTAACTGCTTACGCTTACATGTGGGCGAAGATGGTTAAAGCGGCAGCACCAAAAGTAGGCTCAGATGAATTTTATGCGTCTAAGGTCAAGACAGCTAAATTCTTCTATAGCCGTTTGTTGCCTAAGACTGTTTCTCTAGCCGAGCTTGTACGTTCTGGTAGTGAAGATATGATGGCTTTGGCTGCGGATCAGTTCTAAGACTGATTTACTCCAGGCATAAAAAAACCTGCTTTTTGCAGGTTTTTTTATGCCTGATTTTTATAGTAGCTAAGCTACTTGGAAATTATATTTCTATTTCCATTATTAATATCAACAGCGAAAATCGCTTTTTCTTCAGAATCGGTAACGAGAAGTGAGTTAGAGTCTGGGTTGAAGCTTAGGCCTGTTAGGTTTTTAAATAAAGGGCCAGAGCCGATCGCACGGTTAGATAAAACTTCCCGGTCACCACTGCTTAAATCAACTGATATTATCGCCTTGAGTTTCTGGTCAGCGATGTAGGCGGTATTCTGTGCAAGGTTCAAATCGATTGCTATTGGGTTGAGCAGGTTAAGCCCCGAGCCAACATCGATCGAAGATACGATTTCAGCGTTTTCTGACTCGGCGTTCCAACGGATGACGGCATTTAAGGCGCTATCGACTGCGTAGATTGATGTGTTTTGCTGGTCGTAAGTGATGTCGCTTGGCTTGGATAGTTTTGATGTTGAGTTTCGAGACAAGCGTTTGTTAGCCGCGATATCAGTTTCGTAGCTGTTTAGATTTACTGATTGAATTCTATCCAGGTAAATGTCACTCACAAGTAATTGGTTGCTCTCTGGCTTAAGTGCTAGCCCTGATGGAAGCTTAAGCTCTGTTGCGCCTAGTCTAGGGGAGGGGGTAATTAAGTTTCTGTCGCCACTAGCTAGGTCAATTTCCCAGATATTTTTTTGCTCGCGCATGCTAACCCATACACTTGATTGAGAGGCGTTAATCTCCAGGTCGACTGGGTTCAATATAGCGGGGCCTGAGCCTAGTTCGAGGTTCGAGTTCGACGCAGAGATAACTTTACGGCTACCTGTCTGTAAGTCGACTTCAAATAGCGCATTGTGATGCCCTTCGGTAATCAAAGCCATATTATTGCCAATGTGCTGAATCGATGTAGGTGCTTCAAGGTTTGGGCCACTACCGTAGCGGTTGCTAACAAAAAGTTCGCGCTGACCTGAAGAAAAGGCAACTGAGAATACGACCTTAAGCTCGGTGTCGTTTACAAGTAATCGTTCATTTTGCTGATCGACGACCAGCTGTTTAAACGTTTTGAACTCTTCACCCTTACCATCGTTTGCTTGGCTCAGTATCGTTCGGTCACCAGTCTCGACATCAATCTCGATAATTGATTTTGAGTCTTCATCAATTAGCCATAATTTGGTCTTTGTGGTGAGCTCCTGGTCTATATCAGTGACTTCAACAACCCCTGCAGCAATATCCGATATGTATGAGAAAGAGCCCGAGGCGCTACCTTGCTCACTTGAAGAAATGATTGAGCTTGTACCTGTTTCTATATCAATGGATAGAACCGTATTATTGCCATTGTCAGAACAGTAGAGCACACCATTGTGAAATACGATTGCAGTTGGTTTTAGTAATTCAAGGCCGGGATTAGCATTGTCTGAGAGGATGGGCCAGCGATTAGGACTTAACTGCTCGTCGATATCAAACACTTTAATGATTGCACCACTTTCTGAATTTTCATTCGCCATCAACAGGTAGAGGATGCCGCCGTCGCTATCGATGGATATATCAATAACATTGTTTAGGCCGTTGGCCAGAGTGGTTAAATTACCGCTGGGGTATTGGCGAGCGAGAATAGCTTGTGAAACTGGCTGCGTTTCCCTTACATCAAGAATAAGTTCTCGCTCTTGGTTTGTGTCAAAAACAGTTGTTTGAGGTTTGATTAGGCTTTCGCTGTCATTTGCAGCATACAAGGTTAGTCTTGGTGAGTTTATATCTGTAGCGTAAGTCT
>NZ_LWGJ01000621.1:0-1204 GCF_001635845.1 Oleiphilus sp. HI0132
ATGAGCTTGTCTGGACTCGTATGGGGACTCAAAGCCCGGTACTTGTACCTGGCGATATTGTCACGCTAATCGGCTCAAACTTCGGTGCAGGTGTGGATATAGATTTTAGCAAAATCATGCTGGGTAATACCCGTATTCTTGAAACTGATTTACGTATGTTTGATCAGAAGCTTGCTGTGTCAGATCAGGTTAATTACGAAACAGAGCAGCAAGTTGATGCATGGGATAAAAACGTTATTAGCTGGCAAGATGACCGTATTGTATTCAGGGTACCTGACCATGCTAGCAGCGGTCCCTTGATTGTGCAGGTACAAAAACGAACGGGTTATAATGAGTCCTTGCTACACCCAGGTTCTCCACATACCGTTATTGATGCACAGACCTCTCGTATTATCAGCGATACGTTTCAGCATGAATGTGACGTTGTGTCACAGCTGAGTGATGCCGTTGCCAGCACGCCGATTGATATAGATGTTAATAACCCGAACTTCTCTGATTTGGTGACAGAAGGTCGAAAGATATTCTGGTCGTACGACTACAATATTGGTGTCGCACATGCGGTACGAAACCTGGATTGGAAGGCGATCTTTAACTATCGTTCGTTTGACCCGGTTAAAGGAGGCTATGCTGACCCGAGAGAGTTGTTTGGCGCCTATAAAACGGTCAGAGGGCAAGTGCCGAATGAAGCGATGGATGATGTTTACTTTGATCCTTACCCAATGCCAACCCCGATCCCCGGCTTCCTCACCTTGGGTTCTGCCAAGCTTGAAGGCAATACAAAAGATACAGGTTGGGTAGGATATCGCTATGCAGAAGGTAATCACCCTTATACAGGGCCGGGTGAATTTGCCGGTTTCAACTGTGCGTCGTGCCACGGTTATCAAATCACTTACCAAAACGTCAATGGCGAAGATGAAACAAAGGTTTTCCCTGGCTTGCCTAACCCTGAATGGACCATGAAGTGGACAGTTTTACAGACGCCGCTAAAAACCTTCAAGGGCATTTATGAGAAGGAGCCAGGGCCAGACTGGGCACCGGAAGAAGAAAAAGTTGCCAAAGATATGTTGATCTATCATATGCCTGCCGGTGCCGGTGAGCATAACTTGGTTAGAATCAAAGGAGAGGGCAGCCATACCGATAATGATTATCAGTTTTCACCGATCGCAATTCCAAATGTGACCAACTATATGTCGATTCGACGTTC
>NZ_LWGJ01000622.1:0-1290 GCF_001635845.1 Oleiphilus sp. HI0132
AAGAACATGCTCGATACTGATACGCTTTGCGCTGCTTTTGCTGGCGCGCTTAATAGCATATTCTAGATTGCCTATTGCGCTTAAATGAGGGAATAACTTGGCGTCCTGGAATACATAACCAATTGGACGCTTGTGGGTTGGCAAAAAAGAGGTCGAGCTTTGCCATTCAGCTCCGTTTATGACTAGAGATCCGCTTGCGTGCTCTAAGCCTGCGATGCAGCGTAATAGGCTTGTTTTCCCTGAGCCGGAATGCCCAAAGATTACATTAATTCCGTCCCCTGGAAGCGTGGTGTTGATTTGTAGCTCGAAGGGCTTGCCATTGCGCGGGCTGCGTGTGGAGTGGAGGTTGATCGCGATTGTAGGCTTATACTCCATTTTTCAGTCCACCAAAAAGATTTTGCCTTCTGTTAAAACTGTATAAGCAAAGCAGCACGATAAAGGAAAATATAACCATAATGCCGGCTAAGCCGTGGGCCTGGGAGTATTCCAGCGCTTCTACATGGTCATAAATCTGAACAGAAATAACGCGCGTCTCATCCTGAATGTTTCCGCCAATCATCAAAACAAGCCCAAACTCGCCAACAGTATGCGCGAAACCAAGAACTGCGGCCGTTAAAAAACCTGGCTTACACAAGGGAAGGGTTACCGTAAAAAAACGATCAATTGGAGAGGCTCTAAGGGTGGCGGCAGCTTCGATGGCATCATCACCTAGCATTTCCATAGCATTCTGTATTGGTTGCACAACAAAGGGCAGCGAATAGATAATTGAGCCAAGTACAAGCCCCCAAAATGTAAAGGGGAGCGTGCCAATGCCCAGACTCTGGGTCATTTCACCAATATACCCGCTTGGTCCCATTGCGATCAAAAGGTAAAAGCCTAGTACCGTGGGGGGTAAAATTAAGGGTAGAGAGACCAGGGCAGATACAGGTACTTTTAGCCAAGATTTTGTGCGGGCAAGCCACCACGCAAGTGGCGTGCACATGACTAATAAGCTGATCGTAACAACTGTAGCAAGTTTTAATGTGACTAATATGGCTGAATAATCTGCTTCAGAAAAAAACATATCGCTGCTTAATTGTGCTGATTGTCTAGAGTGGTGTCGGGCACGTTATACGAAAAGCCTTGTATTATCTCCCTAGCTTTGCCTTGTTTAAGATAGTTATAGAAAGCAATGGCAGCAGGGGACTTGTTTGCTCGACTTAGTAGAATAGCATCCTGCTTTATCGGATCATATAGCTCAGAGGGAATAGAAATACATGCTTCTGGCTGAATATTGTCTGAAGAGTTTGC
>NZ_LWGJ01000623.1:0-553 GCF_001635845.1 Oleiphilus sp. HI0132
TGTACCCGGCTCACCGATTGACTGCGCAGCGATAACACCAACAGCCTCACCCTTGTTAACAACATGGCCACGAGCCAAGTCACGACCATAGCACTGGGCACAAACACCGTGTCGAGTATCACAGGTTATCGCTGAGCGAACCCATACTTCATCAACACCTGCCTTTTCTAGTTCGGATACCTTCTTTTCATCCAAGAAGGTGCCAACAGGCAGAACAACATTTTCTAAATCACCCGGTGCAAAGATATCTTTCGCTGCAACACGACCCAATACACGATCACCTAGTGGTACAACAACATCACCACCTTCAATCATTGGCGTCATTAACAGACCTTCTTTGGTGCCACAATCATCATTGGTCACAACAAGATCCTGGGCAACGTCAACCAAACGACGAGTTAGGTAACCGGAGTTTGCAGTCTTCAATGCCGTATCCGCCAAACCTTTACGAGCACCGTGAGTAGAGATGAAGTACTGAAGTACGTTCAAACCTTCACGGAAGTTTGCTGTGATTGGCGTTTCGATGATCGAACCATCCGGCTTAGCCATCAAA
>NZ_LWGJ01000624.1:0-1053 GCF_001635845.1 Oleiphilus sp. HI0132
GCCAGGCAGTTCATCTTGTTGAACAGGCTTGGTCTCATTGCTTAATCCTAATGTTGCGCTCAATTTCTGCAAATAGCTGTCAGGTATGCTGGGATCAGCACCCAGTGCTAGAACCGGAAGAAGCTCAACAGCCTCATTGGTGTAAACAGAGATGAAGCCGTCCTGTGATGCGAGATGTAATGATTCTTTAATTGCTTCTTCGGCTTCTTTTGAGTTGTGGAGGCTATGGTAGATTGAGGCAGAAAGGTTCAATACTTGAATCAGGTTGTATACATGGTGCTTAGAACGAGTCTGTTCAGCAAGACGGTTAATTACTTCCAATGCAAGTTTATAATTACTTTGCGCCGCAAAAATCCGTGCTTTTGTTAGGTTAATATCCTCATAGTTTAAGGGGACAGCATTAATGCTTTCTTCGTTTAGTTCATTTATCACAAATTGAGCTTTCTCTATCATCCCCATTGATAAAAGGCAGCGAGCCTTTAGTGCGATGATACTTGGTGGAGTGAAAACGATGGAGTCTCGTTTGTGCTGATAGGTATGCCATGCATCATCCAAGCATTCGATAGCATCGACATATTTGCCCTGTGCAAAATAAAGCATTGCTTGGGTGTACTGAATGATTATGTGCTGGCCTGGCTCTGTCCCAATTTCCAAATGTCGTAGCAAGGGGTTGATGTACGACTGAGCGATAGTAAATTCGGCTTTCTCTGTATATATCAATGCCAAGGCACTATTTTGCCAACAAGAAATTATTCTAGGTTGAGAGCTGTCGTGATAGCTATCGATCCATTGTTGGTTAATAATCCCGGTTTCTAACGCTTTTTCAAGATTACCTTGGTAAAAATAGATCCATCCAAGCAGGCCGCTGCTTGATAGCACCGTGGTATATTTCTTCTCTCGCTTGCCATGCTCAATTGCTTCGCTCAAAGCAGCTTCCGCAGACTCCAGGTCACCGACAGCGAAGCTATCAAGACCAATTCCGTAATAGGTGACGGATTTAAGGGGCATCTTGGTTGTATCGAGCTCTTTCAGAACATCTTTAGTTAATTGTCC
>NZ_LWGJ01000625.1:0-553 GCF_001635845.1 Oleiphilus sp. HI0132
AAGATTGATCACTATAATCATAAAACTGAGTGATTGGTGAACAGTTCATAACAGAACTCGCAACGTTCTCCCCTTTTTTTATTTGGGTACAGCTTTCTCTATTTGCATGAGACTGCGAAAATGAATCCTGTATCAAATGAAGAACAGCCCCAAGCGCAGACAGTCTGATAGTTCTGCTATCATGAATCACGGTGCAAGTCTCTGAGTCGAATGCATCCGCACACAGATTATTAAAAATCCAGGCTATTTCTTGGCCTTTCAGCATAAAATCACTACCGTCATTCTCTTCAGAAGAGGGATAAAACGACTCCGCAAACTCTTTTCTCCCCTCTCTGCTCTTTAAAGGTACAAAATATTCATCAAATGTGGAATCTAAGGCTATTTCACCATTTGATATGCCATAAGCAAACCATGCCCAGCTTAGTACCTTCTTCATCGTCACTTCATACTCTTCGGGCTTAGAGGAGCTATAAGACGCCATAGCATGCCAATATCGGCGTTTTTCAAGGTAGTTGTCGCCTGAGCATTTAAGCTGCTTGTTTTTCCTTCTCCG
>NZ_LWGJ01000626.1:0-308 GCF_001635845.1 Oleiphilus sp. HI0132
TGTCGCAAGCTTGAATAAGCTTGATAATAGCTCATAGAGGCGATCAAGATCATTGGCACGATTGCCAGAACTAAAAACCAGAAAGTCAGCTTGAAGCTAAGAGATTTTCCGAAGCTCTTGGCTACCGGCTCAGACACCTCATTACCAATCAGAATATTAGCCTCACCTTCAGGCACGACGAACCTCACATGTTGAACAGTGAGTTTTGTTATTTTTATTCTTTGCGTACATCAAGACTCTCTAGCAGGTGAAACTTTTAGAAGGCCTTGATTATTTATAGTTCAGGTCACGCAGTATTGCGAGCCACC
>NZ_LWGJ01000627.1:0-425 GCF_001635845.1 Oleiphilus sp. HI0132
TTTATCTAAGTCCAAACCTGTCACGGTAACACTATCAAACTTTGCAGATAAATTTAAAACCGGCGAAGTTGATATTGTGATCATGCCCGCTCTTGCCTACAACACCT
Source organism: Oleiphilus sp. HI0132 (assembly GCF_001635845.1). Lineage (NCBI taxonomy): Bacteria > Pseudomonadati > Pseudomonadota > Gammaproteobacteria > Oceanospirillales > Oleiphilaceae > Oleiphilus > Oleiphilus sp. HI0132. The sequence goes on from NZ_LWGJ01000627.1 coordinate 108, forward strand.
TTGAGCTTTACGAGGGTCTTGCAGATAAAGGAGGAATTATTGATTACCGGCTATATTACGGAATGCTTCAAACCATTGCTCGTCGTGATCAGTTCCCTGAGGATTTCGGGAATAAAATGCGAAACTACATGCTGACACGAATGAAAGCGATGAACAAAATGGTAGTTGATGCCGAAGAGGAAATCCCCAAGCACTACTGGATTAAAACTAATCAATTCGTAAAGGATGAGATTGATCACTTCAGTAAACGCATTAGACTTGCCTTACAAGACGATCAGATCAACAACCCTACCGCACTGAAGTTATTCTGGAAAATTC
>NZ_LWGJ01000628.1:0-581 GCF_001635845.1 Oleiphilus sp. HI0132
GATCAAGCCTTTAGCTGAGCTAAACTCCGAGCAGCGCTTGGAGATTGTTGAACTAAGCATACCCGCATTAAAGCTGATGTCTTTAGTGCAATATCGTCATTATCGTTCTTTGTTTCTGGAACTAATTCATGCTGATGGAAAAATTGATGTTTTTGAGTGGCTGATTTTCCAGCTCCTTAAGCAGCATTGTGATCGATATTTTGGCTTGTCGCGTCCAGAAAAACCAAAATATAAAGACATTAAGAAAATTGCTTCTCTTTACCAAGTTGTGCTGTCCCGTATTGTCTATTATGGCTTGGAACGTGAGCAAGCAACTTATCAGCAAGCCTTCAAAGAAGGTTGTGAGGCTGCAAGCGTTGCCGGGATTACCTTGCTACCAATAAGTGACTGCCAATCAGCAAGGTTTACTCGAGCAGTGCATGACTTGGGCTTGGCCTACCCATTGTTAAAACCACGGTTATTGAAAGGTTTGCTCGCGGCTGCCAAATCCGATGCAGTTGTCACGGCAAAGCAGAGTTACTTGATAAAAGGTGTTGCCGCCGTGATGGATTGCCCCTTTGGTGGTGTAGAGAGTTAGTCAC
>NZ_LWGJ01000629.1:0-791 GCF_001635845.1 Oleiphilus sp. HI0132
ACAGAAGGCTCATGAATAGTACATCTGACACTAATTGAAGTCGGACATAGTTTTCGGTAATGATACGGGCGCTTTTAAGCTGAGCGAAGGTGAACATGGCTGAAAAAGCAAATAGGCTTAAAATAAACTCCGCCAGGATGAAGTTAAATTTTAAGTTCAGATATAGATGGTCAACGAGTAAAAAAAGTTGAGCCAGTCCCCACAAGGCCAGGCGAGCGCTAGCTATCAGGCGAACGTTTTCGCGCAGTGGTGTTTTGCTTCCTTTAGAGGAAAAAATCATAGTCGTCGTTTACTGAAAAACTGGATTGAATTTGCTAATTATTAGAACAAGCTCTTAGAAAACATGCCAGACGTTTTCATGAAAGTTTTTAAGCCTTGTCTATACTTAGCTAAGTACTCATCACAGAAAAAGACAATTACCCCTTGAAACAATTACAAATAAAAAATGGACTTTGGATCTTTCTAGCGCTGTGTGTCTGCCTGTATTCCGTGTCGGCTATGGCGGAGGAGCATTACACCAATGGCATACCATTGTCTGGAGACCATCTTGAGTTCTTTGTCGATCCGACACATGGCTTGACGATAGATGATGTGCATGGCTACAACCTCTGGGACTGGCGCTCGAACGAGCAGGAAGTGCCATCATTTGGTTTTTCGCATGATACCTACTGGTTCCGCTTTGTGGTGCCAGGGAATGACCACGCCTGGTTGTTGGAAATCAATTATGCTTTGCTAGATGAAATCGAGTTTTATCGGGTTAAAGGAGGTGAAGTCGTTGAATTTGTCCGTAC
>NZ_LWGJ01000630.1:0-24944 GCF_001635845.1 Oleiphilus sp. HI0132
TTAAGAAAATCGTATGTGAACAACTAGGTGTTAAAGATTCAGAAGTCCAAAATACTTCTTCTTTTGTTGAAGACTTAGGTGCAGATTCTCTTGATACTGTTGAATTGGTAATGGCTTTGGAAGAGGAATTTGAAACTGAAATTCCTGATGAAGAAGCTGAAAAGCTTTCTACAGTCCAGGAAGCTATCGACTTCATTATTGCTAACCAGTAATAGAAGTTCATAAAAAGAACCGTCCTTTGTGAAATCTCTGGGCGGTTTTTTTTTGTTTGTTTAGGTCGATATTTAAAAGTTAGAGGCAAGGTATGTCAAAAAGACGAGTGGTAGTCACAGGGATGGGGATGCTTTCTCCGCTTGGTAATAGCGTGTCTGAGTCGTGGAATGCAGCGCTTGAAGGGAAGAGCGGCATATCAAATATTTCTCGCTTTGATACTGAGAACTTTAACGTCAAAATTGGCGGGCAGATTTCGGACCTGGAAGTGAATGATTATATTGACCGTAAAGAAGCGCGTCGCATGGATATCTTCATGCAGTACGGCCTGATTGCAGGTATGCAGGCAGTAAAAGATGCATCTTTAGAAGACTTGGATTCAGATCAGAAAAAGCGGATTGGTGTTGCCTTTGGTTCTGGAATCGGAGGAATTGAAACCATTGAGACTGTACGTGATACCTACGTGAAATCAGGGCCTCGTAAAGTTTCTCCCTTTTTTGTACCCAGCTCTATTATCAATATGATTGCCGGGAATATCGCGATTAAATATGGCTTTAAAGGCCCAAATATAGCGGTAGTCACAGCTTGTACTACGGGCACTCATAACATTGGTTACGCAGCAAGAACGATTGCCTATGGTGATGCCGATGTGATGATAGCCGGTGGTGCTGAAATGGCGACAACACCAATTGCTGTTGCAGGTTTTAGCAATGCTAAGGCATTGTCTTCCAATGACCGACCTGCTGAAGAAGTCAGCCGCCCTTGGGATAAAGGTCGAGACGGGTTTGTACTATCTGATGGCGCAGGTGCACTGGTTTTGGAAGAGTTGGAGCACGCAAAAGCGCGTGGTGCAACAATCTATGCTGAGCTAACCGGCTTTGGTATGAGTGATGATGCCTTCCATATTACTTCGCCTATTGAAGATGGTTCAGGCGCAAGAACCGCTATGGAAAATGCTATCAACGATGCAGGAATAGAACCAGAATCGATTGATTATATTAATGCTCACGGCACCTCAACTCCGCTTGGTGATGTGGCAGAATGCAAAGCGATCAAAGACCTGTTTAAAGAACATTCTAGCTCTTTGCTTGTTAGTTCAACCAAGTCAATGACTGGTCACTTGTTAGGGGCTGCTGGCGCGATTGAGGCAATCTTTTCTGTAAAAGCTATCACTGATCAAGTAGCGCCACCAACGATTAACCTCGATGAGCCTGAAGAAGGGTGTGATTTGGATTTCGTGGCACATACTGCCAGGAAAGCTCCGATAAAAGCTGCTCTATCGAACTCCTTTGGTTTTGGCGGTACTAATGGCACTTTAATCTTTCAGGCCTTGGAAGATTAGAAATGAAAACGCGAGCTCACTTAACGTTAGTCAATGAGCTTGAGACCTCGGCAATCGATATCGCTGATCGGGGCCTTGCCTACGGAGATGGTTTATTTGAAACGCTTAGAGTGGTCGATGGAAAAATTCCTCTTCTAAGTTATCATCTGGAACGATTTAAACGTGGCACTAAGGCGCTTGATTTAGGTGAAACTGAAATGCTTGCTGGTAAGTTTGAGCGTTATGTTGGCTTGGCTTTGAAAGACCTGACTAAAGCCGCTCACCTTAAGCGAGCGATAATCAAAGTGATTCTTACGCGTGGACAAGGTGGTCGAGGTTATGCGCCACCCGATGAGCCGGAACTAAACTTTATCACACAAGTCTTTGAGTCTCCCGAATTTCCCGAGACAAACTCCGCCCAGGGAATTACTCTCCATTTATGTGACCATAAGCTCTCGCATCAGCCAGTTCTGGCAGGGATAAAACACCTCAATCGTCTAGATCAGGTGCTTGCTTCAAAGGATTTGGCTAAGTCAGGGTATGAAGAAGGCTTGATGTTGGACTACAAGAATAATGTGGTAGAAGGCACTAAAAGCAATCTACTCATTTTCACAGGCAAAGATATTATTACTCCGAATATATCGGGTGCCGGTGTGGCGGGTACTTTACGTCAATATCTACTCGATAACGCTGCTTTAACAGGGCTAGCGCTTCGTGAAGCGGAAATTAGTATCGAGGACTCAAAGTCTGCAGACGGTTTAGCTGTTATCAATAGTGTCTTTGGTCTTTGGCCAGTGAAAGAATTTGCTGGTAAGCGCTATGCAATACATAAAAATTGTGGAATCATTCAGTCTCATTTGAAGACTAGCTTTTCATATTAAATAACCTTTTTCGACATTAACTATCGTGCCTGCAAATCGCTCTTTTATCGCTCGTTTTATTCTGCTGCTTATTATTTTTGTGCTGATGCTCAGTGCCGGTATATATCGTTATTATCAATCTGAATTAGAGCGAGCAATAGCCTTTCCACGAGACGTTCTCGAAATAGAAATACCCAAAGGCAGTAGCTTCAACTCAGTGTTGAGGAACTTGATTGAAAAAGGGGCTGACATTAACCCCTGGGTCGCAAAGGTCTACGCAAAGCAAAATAAGCTTGCTAGTAAAATTAAAGCAGGTGAGTTCAGTCTACAAGGGCCTATGACGCTTCCTGCTATTTTTGAGTGGCTGACATCCAATAACCAGATTCGTTACCAGGTTCAGTTTATCGAAGGAACGAGCTACAGAGATGCCTTAAAGACCCTGGCGCTTCAAGAGAAGCTAAGTAAAACCTTGGAAGGGAAGAGCGATGATGAACTTATCCAGGCATTGAACTCTAAGAACGATATAAAGCACCTGGAAGGGCAGTTCTATCCTGATACTTATGCGTACCATAAAGGCGATACGGATCTATCAATCCTAAAGCGTGCTCATCAGCGTTTGCAGAACATTTTGCAAGAAGAATGGCAGGCTAGAGATAAAAGTACCGTATTGAAGGGCTCGTATGAAGCGCTTACCTTGGCTTCGATTGTGGAAAAAGAAACGGGAGCAGCACATGAGCGAACTGAAATCGCAGGTGTATTTAATAGGCGGCTGATTAAGGGAATGCGTCTACAAACGGACCCGACCGTCATCTATGGCTTAGGTGATCGCTATCAAGGCAATATCACCCGTAAGCACCTGAAAGAGCTGACGGCCTACAACACCTACCGAATAAAGGGCTTACCTCCTTCTCCTATCGCTTTAGTAGGGCGTAGTGCCATTCATGCAGCGCTGCACCCTAAAGAAGGCTCTAGCCTATATTTCGTCGCAAAAGGTGATGGCACTCATCAATTTTCAGCAACTATCGACGAGCATAACAATGCCGTTCGTAAGTACCAGTTAAGACGTCGCAAAGACTACCGTTCAAGCCAGTAAGGCTTGATTTCAGAGCAAGCTCAATTCCAAATAAGAAGGTACAGTGTGGACAAAGGTTTATTTATCACGATTGAAGGTGGCGAAGGCGTTGGCAAGTCTACCAACATCGCTTTTATTCAAGAAGCGTTAGCGTCAAAGGGAATTGAATCCATCATTACCCGAGAGCCTGGCGGAACGCATTTGGCCGAAGAGATTCGTGAAGTGCTCATTAAGAACCGGGAAGAAACAGTAGCGTCAGAAACCGAGTTACTTCTTATGTTTGCCGCACGCGCTCAGCACCTTCACCAAAAGATTTTACCTGCGTTGGAAAAAGGTGTTTGGGTGATTTCTGATCGTTTCACCGATGCAACTTATGCTTATCAATCTGGCGGGCGTGGTGTACCTTCTGAAAAAGTAGCCTTACTTGAAAACTTTGTTCAGGGAGACGTACGCCCAGACCTGACTCTTTTATTAGATGCTCCGATTGAAGTAGGCATGGCGCGTGCAAAAAATCGTGGTGCCCTAGATCGCTTTGAGGAAGAACAGGCAGAGTTTTTTAATAATGTTAGAGATAACTATTTAGCGCGTGCAGAAGCTGAGCCAAAGCGATTTAAAATAGTTGACGCAACACAAAGTTTGGAAGAGGTACAATCAAGTATTTCAGTCGTGCTTGAGAATATCCTGTAGGCAGAGCCTTCCATGGCTCGCAGGCGGGTTAGCACGGTGTAGATTCATATAAGGGATGGAACCCTCTGCCTACGTTCGATTGTTAAACACTATTCAATATCATTGCAACCACGATCACCTGTGGTACGGTTAGCAAAGGTAAATATAGTGCTGTCTTCCAAGACTTCATTGTGTCTTTTATTACCATCACTTCAGTGTAATCGGTCGCTACGCCTGTCATTAAAAATGCAAAGCTATTACCGGGGGCATTGGCTCGATTCATCAAGTCGGCCGCTATAGGGGTCGAGCCTTCGGAGCATACTTCAATGATTGTTGCTGCGATCAAGGTTGCTCCTAGACCAAGCAGCGTTGGCCCGAAGTAATTTTGGAAGTCCTCCAACGAAACGAAGCCTCTAATCGCTGACGCTAATAGAACACCAAATAACAACCAGCGGATCACCATTCTAGAACCGTTTAAGCCGCGCTTGCCGATATCAAGGGCTAGCGCTTGTGTCCATTCTACCGATGCAAATTTGGATTTAGCTTCACGCCAAAATTGAAAGTCTTCAGGCAAGTCATTCGCAACGCTATTTTGCGGAAGAGAGCCTTTCTGTTCTAGTCGATCAAACAACCAGCCGGTGGTAATTGCCAATACCATCGACAGGGCAATAAACAAGAGGGTCCATGGCAGCCCTATGAGTGCCACCATGATTATCGTCAGTGATAGTGAGTTCCAAGGGCTGGCAATAAGAAATGCCATGACTTGGCCGAGACTGGCACCTTTGCGCCTTAGCTCCATGCCGACCATTAGTATTCCGTGACTACATAAATCGAGTAGTACGCCTGCCAATGTCGCGCGCCACAGACCTTTGACGGTGCCTCCTTTTCCCAGAATCGAGATGATAAATTCCTGGGGTATACGACTTAACACACCGACAAAAGCAATGGCGAGCAGTATGCTCCACCACATAGTGTTTAGCAGTTCTTGAACGCTGTGGGCAATGACACCATACCAGTTGTCATGAGAGGGTTCGCTGAGTGCCAACACATAGAAGATAATTGAAAGCGTTAAGCTCCCCCAGAGTAACCAGTCTCGCTTTTCTGGAGAGTCTTCACAGCAACTGTTAGTTGCGGGCTCGCTCGTTGCCTTACTACTGCTGGAGCAGCATGACGTAGTATGTACGGGCTGTTTTTCTTTGCTGCAACAACTTGAACTACTTTCAGGCTTTTCAGGGTTATTTTTTTCAGAACTAGAGCCGCAGCAGCTTGATTTCGTTTCTTTCATAGCTTTACCCCTCCCTGTGTCGTTAGTTGCTCTGGTGCCTCGCTAAGCTTATCAAGAATAGCGCAGTGAGGGTCATTGTTAGATTGGCATTGGCTAGCGAGGTCTAGCAGGCACTGGTGCATCAGCCTAAGCTCAGCTATTTGCTCTTCAACTAATTTTGCTTTGTCCAAGACGAGGGATTTAACCTCGTGACTTTGTCGGCCTTTATTATTGAAAAGATCAAGCAAGTGGCGACACTCATCAATATTGAAGCCTGTCTTTCGGGCGCGCTGGATAAACTGGAGCTGTTCCAGATCTTGTTCTGAATATTGTCGATAGCCGTTGGCAGAGCGCGAGCTAGGATGAACCAGGTCGATCTCTTCGTAGTAGCGAATGGTTTTAGAATTAAGGCCTGTTAGCTTTGATATCGCGCCGATATTCATCGTGCTACTCCTATATAAATTGATCTAATATGGAATAGCATAAACCTTACAGCTACGGTAAGGTCAATACAAATTTATTGAATTCGAAATTTATGACGAAAGTGGTCAGTGTAGGTGGGTATGACCATAGTCAAAATAACTCAAGTAGACAGAGCCTTCCATGGCTCGCTGGCGGCTTAGGGCTGGTTGGTTTCATGTGAGGAATGGCGTTCTCAGCCTAAGAATGAATAAGCCTCAACCACGACGCCATGCATGAAATTTCTCAAGAAACTGCAATACCTTCTCAGGCGCGTTGGCTTTTTTCCAGTTACCAGCGACAAACTTATTGGTTTCCGCCAGGGTTGGGTAGATATGAATCGTGCCCAGGATCTTATTCAGANCTAAGCCATGCTTCATTGCCGTCACGTATTCAGCAATAATATCCCCGGCATGATGACCGACAATCGTTACCCCAAGAATTTTATCTTTCCCGGGGACGGTTAGCACCTTGATAAAACCATGAGCCTCACCATCGGCAATAGCTCGGTCTAAATCATCAATATCATAACGGCTTACATCATAAGCAATACCTTGTGCTTTGGCTTCCTGTTCGTTGATGCCGACACGGGCCACTTCCGGGTCTGAAAAAGTCGCCCAGGGAATGACGCGATAGTCTGCCTTGAACTTCTTGAATAAACCGAATAAACCGTTCACAGCGGTATACCAGGCTTGGTGAGAGGCCGTGTGCGTGAACTGATAAGGCCCGGCCACATCGCCGCACGCATAGATATTGGGGAAGCGCGTTTGAAGGAATTCGTTCACCTCTATCGTGCCTTTATCCGTTAAGGGGATATTCAATTTATCTAAACCAAAGCCCTCTGTATTCGCTTTACGTCCGACTGCCAATAGCAACACATCATATTCAATTCGCTGTTCAGTGCCGTCAATGTCGGTGCACAACAGAACTTTTTGGCCATTATCAGTAATAAACTCTGTTGGCTGATGGTTTAATCTAAGATCAATGCCTTCCTCAATAAAGCGCTTTTGAACCTCTGCGCTCACGTCTTCATCTTCTCGTGGCATGATGCGGGCAGAGCGGTCCACTTGAATCACCTGCACTCCAAGGCGCTGGAAGCTCTGGGCCATTTCACAGCCGATAGGCCCACCACCGATGATCAGCATGCGGCCTGGTTTCTCTCTAAGTTCCCATATCGTATCGGAAGTCAAATAACCTGTATCTTCAATGCCCTTAATCGCAGGAACAAAAGGCCGCGCTCCCGTGGAGATAACGATGTTACGCGTGGTGATCGTTTCACCATTAACTTTTACTCTAAAAGGGTCAATGATTTCTGCGCTGCCGGTAATGCAGTCAACACCGAGTCCCGTGATTCGCTCGATAGAGTCGTGAGGCTCAATGGTTTTAATAATCGATTGAATGCGTTCCATTACCGCAGGAAAGTCGACCTCGATATTTTCATTTGATAGACCAAATTCCTCAGCACGCTCATGGTACTTTGCCATTTTAGCCGAACGAATGAGTGCTTTACTGGGGACACAACCGGTATTTAAGCAGTCGCCGCCCATTTTATGACGCTCAATAAGAGAGACTTTTGCTTTGGTTGCTGCAGCGATCAATGAAGTAACCAGTCCTGCTGAACCTGCACCGATAACGACCATATTGGTGTCAAATTTAGACGGCTTGTCATAGTTAGCGAAAACCTTTTTAGCTTGTATGCTTTCCATTAACTTCTTGGCCAAAATAGGGAATAGGCCGAGTAGAGCAAAAGCAAACAATAAACCGGGTGATAGGATGCCTGATAGAGAATCAATCTGACCAAGCTGAGTACCGGTATAAACGTAAACAAGGGTGCCTGGGAGCATGCCGAGCTGGCTGATCAAAAAGAATTGGCGAGTCTTGATTGGCGTTAAACCCATCACTAAGTTAATAACGAAAAACGGGAATAAAGGCACAAGGCGTAAGCCAAACAGATAAAACGCGCCTTCTTTTTCAATGCCTGCATTAATTGACTTAAGGGAGTCAGCAAACTTTTTTTGTACACTTTCTTTCAGTAGTGTTCGAGAAACTAGAAAGGCTAGTGTTGCACCGATTGTACTGGCAAAGGACACCAGAATCGTTCCCTGTAACAAACCGAAGATTGCACCGCCTGCAAGTGTCATTACTGCGGCGCCAGGCAAGGAGAGAGCAGTCACAGCAATATAGATCATGACGAATATGCCAGCACTGAGTATTGCATTTTGCGAATGAAAGTCACTGATAGCCTGTTGTTGAGACTTAAAGTAGTCGAGGCTCAAGTACTGGGCAAGGTCGAAGAAAAAAAAGCAGCCAATGAGAATAACGAGCGCGACAATAAGAAGTCTTTTCTTTTTATCCATAAATCTGTATCTACCTTCAAAATGGTGGTTATTTGAATGAAGTCTAATAAGGAGTGCGTTTGTTCAGACTGCAGCTATGTCTTAAGAGTTCAATTTAATAAGTAACTATATGTTAAGAAGGGCTAGTCTACCGAGATATTTACATTGTGTGCAATATAAATATCTCCATCGGGAGATAGCTCCTCAATTGATCTATGTCAGTTGATGGTAACTTTAATTATTTGAAAATGATTCCTATTAAGGTATAATGCTCGCAACTCTAGCAAGTGGTGATCATATGTTGGTTTGTGTTTGTAATGGTATTAGCGATAAAGATATTGATTCTGCTATTCATGAGGGTGCGACAGAATGTAAGGTGATCAGGGACTCGCTAGGTATTGGCAAGTGCTGTGGTCAATGTACCACTTATGCTAAAGACTTAATCAGTGAAAAAATGACCAGTATGCAAAATACTGCGGCTATGCAGCTTGCCTTAGAGGTTCGTGTTTAAGCAGTCTTTCTCCTTTCCTTTCCTTTCCTTTCCTTTCCCTTCGATTCTATCTAGCCTATCCAGTATCAAACCTTAAAAACTTAATGATAACTATTTAGTTTATTAAGTCTGTGATTATTAAAGCAATTACGTGCCTTTTGAATTTAAAAAGTAATATACTCATCGCACCACACTGATAAAAAAGGGGGCGTGATAATGCAAGGCGACAAACAAGTTATTCAACACCTTAATAAAATCCTGGGCAATGAGCTTATAGCGATTAATCAATACTTTTTGCATGCTCGTATGTTTAAAAACTGGGGCCTCGAAGGCCTAGATAAAAAAGAATATAAAAAATCTATCAAAGATATGAAGCAGGCAGATGAGCTGATTGAGCGCATTCTGTTTTTGGAAGGTATCCCCAACCTGCAAAAGTTAGGCAAATTATTAATAGGCGAGAACACTCAAGAAATGCTGGAGTGCGACCTCAAATTAGAACAAAGCTCCATTGCCGACTTACGCGAAGCGATCGCTTATTGTGAATCAGTATCAGACTACGTCACCCGTGATAAGCTTCGAGAAATTCTTGCAGAAGAAGAGGAGTATCTAGATTGGTTGGAAACTCAGCTTGATCTGATCGATAAAGTGACGATCGAGAACTATATGCAATCAATGATTGAAGATGATTAAGGGGGTGAAATATGAAAGGTTCAGATAAAGTTATAGCAGAATTAAATCACTTGTTAGCGGGTGAGCTAACGGCAATAGACCAATACTTTGTTCACTCTCGAATTTATGAAGATATGGGCTTAGATAAGCTTTATGAACGTTTGGATCATGAGCGTGAAGAAGAGACAGATCACGCAGACCAAATGATCAAACGGATTTTGTTCTTGGAAGGGCATCCAGACTTGGCAACGCGTGAGCCGCTAAATGTCGGTAAAACAGTTTCGGAAATGCTACAGAATGACTTGAATGTAGAATACTCAGTAATTAAAAACCTTAAGGCAGCGATTGCTTTGTGTGAGTCTGAGCAAGATTACGAAACCCGTGCAATGCTGGTTAAGCAGTTAGAAGACTCAGAAGAAGATCATGCTTATTGGCTAGAGAAGCAATTGGGCTTGATTGATAAGATTGGGCTTCAAAATTACTTACAGTCGCAGATGTAAGCTTCGAATAGCATAATGAGTGTAAGTAGGGCCGTCATTTGTGACGGCTTTTTTGTTTGTTTGATATAAACGTTAATCCCCAACTGAATCCAAATACTTTCTTTCTAAAATATCCCTAAATAGGTAGGGGGTATTTCTAATTTTGTCCTATATTTATAGTGCTAAATAAGCAATTCACCCCAAAATAGACAGATTCATTCAAGGAAATGGGCCGACATGACGATAACTAGTCTATAGCTTGCTCACTACACACTATCTAAAAATAACGCGCTTAAAAAATACTTAGGGTGTCTCTATGAAGATCAATATGCCGGTGACTGACAATGAAGTCATGATGACCGAAGGTCAGACCTTGGTCTCAAAAACCAATCTCAAAGGTATCACTACATACGTCAATGAGGCGTTTATCGCGATCAGTGGCTTTTCTGAACAGGAGTTGGTCGGAAAGAATCACAATGTCGTCAGGCACCCGGATATGCCGCCCGAAGCGTTTAAGGATCTATGGGATACGATGAAGAAGGGGCGACCCTGGACGGGAATCGTTAAGAATCGATGTAAGAACGGTGACTTTTATTGGGTAAAGGCAAATGTGACGCCTATCTGGGAAGACGGCAAAGTTGTTGAATATATGTCGGTTCGCTCCATTCCCAGTCGTGAGGAAATTACTGCAGCAGAAGGTGCTTATGTGGCCCTTAAAAATGGCGAAATAGCACTAGATGGTGGTAACGTTGTTAAGTCGGGATTTACTCAACACCTTCCTAAGTTAAGCAATATTAAACTCACTCAGCAGTTTATGTTTCTGGGTGCAGTACTCTTAATGTTGAGTGCTTTGGTCGTGAATACCTTGGCTCAGCAATATGATCAAATAGAGTTCTCTAAACAGGAGCTCGTCGGCGTCGAATATATTCGACCGATGAGACAGCTACTCCAGTTTATTCCACAACACCGTGGTATGACAAACGCTTATCTGAATGGTGACGCGTCTTTTGAACCCAAAATATTGTCTGTAAGGCAAAAGATAAACGATTTGTTTGATGAGGCTAAAGAAGTTGACGCCAGATTAGGAGAAAAGTTACAAGCTTCTAGCAAGTTCAAAGCGATTCAAAGCAAGTGGGACAGTTTGAAGGGAATAGCATTTAGCCTTGAGGCTAAAGCCAGTTTTTCTCGCCACTCTGACCTTATTAGTGATGTGCTAAACCTGATAATTCACGCTGGCGATACCTCGAACCTAATACTTGATCCTGAGTTAGGCAGTTTCTATAGCATGGACTTGGTGGTCAACAAGATTCCAGCCTTGGTCGAAAATATGGGCCAGGCTAGAGGCTTGGGCTCAGGTGTCATTGCTAATCAGGAAATTGGGCAGGCCCAACTAAATCGATTGACTGAATTGAAAGTCGGTGTTGATGTCAATTACAAAGGTCTGCTAACTTCTTATAACTCTGGTGCTAGTGCGGAGCAAAGAGTTAAACAGAGGCTAGGCTCACTTGCGGCTGATGTTGAGCGTATTATTGGTGGATTTATTTCTTCTGTCGACCACATTAGACAAGGTGACCTGGCGATATCTTCAATGGATGCAAAGTCTTTCTTCGCTGAGGGAACGAGAGGTATTAACAAAGCATTTGAATTGTACGATGAAAGTGCAAACTTGCTTGAAGAGTTATTAACTGAACGTGTAGAAGGCATGCAAGCACAGTTCTATATTATAAGTGCCTTAACTACTATTGCGATTTTGATGACTTTAATTTTGGGTTTTGCTTTATCACGAAATATTCTTCGTTCGATTAATCAGTGTCTGGCCAACTTTGGTGAAATCGCAAGTGGCAATTACCGTGAAGACATCCATGTCAGCGGCAATAATGAATTAACGGCCTTGATGTGCTCACTTAAATCGATGCAGATAAAAATGGGCTTTGAAGTAGAAGAAGCGATCGCGATTGCGAATTCAGGTAGCCGAATTAAGCAAGCCCTTGATGTCTGTAATACCAATGTCATGTTGGCAGATGACCGCATGGATATTATCTATCTGAACGCGTCGGTTCAGAAGATGTTCAAAGACGCTGAAGCAGACTTACGGAGTGATTTACCAAACTTTGATGCGGATAACTTGTTAGGCGCAAGTGCAGATGTTTTGTATAAAGATCCAAGTCATCAGCGTGCGGTGATAGAAAACCTTAACGGCACGCAGAAGAGTCGAATGAAAACGGGCGGAAGAGTGTTTGACCTAATGGCAACGCCGGTGATTAATGACCAAAGCGAGCGTTTAGGAACAGTAATTGAATGGAACGATATCACTGAAGAGCTGAAACGCACGGAAGAAGAGCGTCGCATAGCCAACGAAAATGCACGTATGAAGCAGGCGCTTGATAGCGTTTCTGCAAACGTTATGGTTGCAGATGACCAGCTTAATATTATTTATATGAATGATGCGGTTGTTGATACTTTGCGCAATGCCGAGAAGGATATTCAAGCAGAGCTAAGCAATTTTGCTGTTGATAAGATTATTGGCAGTAATATAGACATATTCCATAATAATCCAGCGCACCAGCGTGGCATGATAGAACGGATGACTGCTGAATACTCTGCAGATATTGTGGTGGGTGGTCGTAATCTAAACCTTGTTGTTAACCCGATTGTTAATGATGAGGGTGAGCGCATTGGTACGGTCGTAGAGTGGGATGATCAAACTGAAGAGCTAAAACGATTGGCTAAAGAGCGTAGTGTCGCTAATGATAATGCGCGTATCAAGCAAGCCTTGGATAGTGTTTCGGCAAATGTCATGGTGGCCAATGCCGACCGCGATATTATCTACATGAATGATGCAGTGATATCGACCTTGCGAAATGCAGAAAGTGACATTCAAAAAGACCTGGGTAATTTCAACGTCAATACCTTGTTAGGAAGCAGTATTGATGTCTTCCATAAGAACCCCTCGCATCAGAAACAATTGTTAGAGAGCCTGACGAGTGAGTATTCGGCAAGTCTGAATATTGGTGGCCGTAATATGGACTTGGTTGTGAACCCTATTACAAACGACGATAACGAACGTATTGGTACGGTTGTTGAGTGGGCTGACCGAACTAACGAAGTCGCTATCGAACAAGAAATCGACCGACTTGTTTTTGCGGCGGCAAATGGTGATCTGTCCAAGCGTCTGGACCCTGAAGGTAAAACAGGCTTCTTTGCTAAGTTAGCAGAAGGTTTGAACCAGACTGTTGGAAGTGCAGACTCCTTCTTAGCTGATGTGGGTGAAGTTCTGTCTGCATTATCAGAGGGTGATTTGACCAAGACAATTAGCAGTGAATACCGAGGATCTTTCGGTAAGGTTAAGACAGATGTGAATGCGACGGTGACCAAACTTACCGAGATCATTACGCAGATTCGTGAATCCACGTCGATGGTTCACGAAGCCGCGAACGAAATATCGCAAGGTAACGCTGATCTAAGTGCGCGCACAGAGTCTCAGGCGAGTTCTCTTGAAGAAACTGCAGCGAGCATGGAAGAGATTACCAGCACGGTTAAAGAAAGTGCCGGGAATGCTTCACAGGCAAATACAGTCACTAGCGACGCTAAATTGAAAGCGGTTGCAGGTGGTGAGGTTGTTCATGGCGCAGTGGGAGCAATGAAAGAAATACTCGCTTCGAGTCATAAGATTAACGACATTATTGGTGTCATTGATGAGATTGCGTTCCAGACTAACTTGCTAGCGCTTAACGCAGCCGTTGAGGCCGCTAGAGCGGGTGAGCATGGTCGAGGATTTGCAGTGGTGGCAGGTGAGGTTAGAACCTTATCTCAACGTTCTGCGACGGCAGCGAAAGAGATCAAAGACCTGATTCGTGAAAGCGTCAATAAGGTTGAAACGGGCTCTCAGCTTGTAAATGATTCTGGCCAGACACTTGCGGATATCGTGAAGTCAGTTGAAGAGGTTGCTGTAAGAGTAGAAGAAATTGCCACGGCAGCAGCCGAGCAGAATGATGGTATTGGGCAGATTAACCAAGCAGTCATGCAAATGGATGATATGACCCAGCAAAACGCAGCCTTGGTTGAAGAGGCAAGTGCCTCTAGTGAGGCTTTGAGTGAGCAAGCATCAGCCTTGAATCAGATGGTTAGCTTCTTCAGAGTGGGGAATCACCAGGCCGCAATATTTAGCGCGCCTGCTTCAGCACCTACATCAGCGCCTGCACCGACTCGTTCTGTCAGCCAAGCTCCACAGCAAACGACTTCGGTGCCGATGGATACCGGTATTGCTCCGACAGAAGATCAGGTGATCAAATACAGTGGTGATAACTCAAACGATGATGATGACTGGGAAGACTTCTAGCGCATAGTCTAAAGGGAATGCAAAGGCCGATCAGTGATCCACTGCTCGGCCTTTTTTTTAGCGGGGGAGTACTTGATTCAAGCAGTACATTACTCATTTAGGTAGATCCTTCTACGGCTTGCACGAGGGCTAGCACGGGGTTGATCAGCGAGGGGTGGAACCCTCTGCCTACGGGCACGAGGTAAGTCGACTTCTGTAGGCAGATCCTTCGGCCGCGCTGGCTTCACTAATAACTCAAAACTATGAACACAGAATTACTATGACAAAACAATTTAATGGGGTGTCGAATTTAGGCGTAGACTAATAGGTGAATAGCTTAGCGCTTCTCACCCGGAAGCGAGGAGGTGGTAAATGTACACTTCAAGCAGAAAGAGAACTGTAAGTAAAAATATTGGCAAAAAACGAAAAGTCATGGCGGGCAAAGTAGGGTATGACCTTAGCTTGGATCGTCGGGTCAGTAGTCGAAGAGACAGCTTGATGCCCAGTCTAGAAAGTCTAGGACCTTTTGATAGGCGTCATACCGATGACAGAAGAATGGATAAGCGCCCCTTGAGTGATTTTCCTTACTTGCCAGAAGTGATAATTTAGTAAAATAAAGTATTGGTACAATGGCTAAATAGCCAGTAGAGACTCTGTTTAGAGCTACATAGAAAGCAAAAAGCCCGGTCAATGACCGGGCTTTTTTATGATTAAGACCAAGTCTTAATCCACCTTATCCAACGATTTTAACCGGCACGGCCAAATCTTCAGCTGGTGGAGCGAAAGAAGTCAGGTTAATACCTTCAACAGCTTCTTTGTACTCTTCCAATGATGGGAATCGGCCAAGAATAGTTGATAGAACAACCATTGGCGTAGAACCAAGTAGTGATTCACCTTTCTTCTCAGCAGAGTCTTCTACAACACGGCCTTGGAATAGACGAGTTGAAGTCGCTAGCACTGTATCACCAGGAGCCGCTTTCTCTTGGTTACCCATACATAGGTTACATCCAGGACGCTCTAGGTAAAGGATGTTCTCGTATGAAGTACGAGCCGCTTCTTTTGGATTGTCATCGTCAAACGTGAAGCCAGCGTACTTAGATAGGATATCCCAATCGCCTTCAGCTTTTAGCTCATCAACGATGTTGTACGTTGGTGGTGCAACAACGAGTGGCGCGTTAAACGTGATCGGGCCTTTCTTCTCTAGGTTGCGAAGCATCGCAGCGATGATTTGCATATCGCCTTTGTGAACCATACAAGAACCAACGAAGCCAAGGTCAACCTGACGGCCATCGTAGTATGAAGTAGGACGGATAACATCGTGCGTGTAACGCTTAGATACGTCTTCGTTGTTTACGTCTGGGTCAGCAATCATTGGCTCTTCGATCGCATCTAGGTCAACAACCAACTCGGCGTAGTACTTAGCGTTGTCGTCTGGAGCAAGTGCAGGCTCTTCACCAGATTTGATACCAGCGATACGCTTGTCAGCTAGATCGATAAGACCTTGTAGCATGTTCGCTTCGTTATCCATACCTTTGTCGATCATGATCTGGATACGAGACTTAGCCAACTCTAGAGAGCTGATGAGCGTTTCGTCTGTAGAGATACAGATAGACGCTTTCGCTTTCATCTCTGCAGTCCAGTCAGTGAAGGTGAACGCTTGGTCAGCAAGTAGAGTACCGATTTGTACTTCGATTACACGACCTTGGAAAACGTTTTCGCCAGAGAACTTCTTAAGCATTTGTGCTTGCGTTGCGTGTACGATGTCACGGAAGTCCATGTGAGGCTTCATAGAACCTTTAAAGGTTACTTTTACAGACTCAGGGATAGGCATTGCTGCTTCGCCCGTCGCAAGTGCGATTGCAACCGTACCAGAGTCAGCACCGAATGCGACACCCTTAGACATACGCGTGTGAGAGTCACCACCAATGATGATTGCACGGTCATCAACAGTGATGTCGTTCAATACTTTGTGGATTACGTCAGTCATTGAGTGGTAAACGCCTTTCGGGTCACGTGCAGTGATTACGCCGAACGCGTTCATGAATGCCATTAGCTTAGGCGTGTTAGCCTTAGCTTTGTTGTCCCATACAGAAGCTGTGTGACAACCAGACTGGAAAGCACCATCAACACTTGGAGAGATAGTCGAAGCAGCCATTGCTTCTAGTTCCTGACAAGTCATAGGACCAGTCGTGTCCTGAGAACCTACGATGTTCACTTTAACGCGAACGTCAGAACCCGTGTGTAGTGGAGTCTTAGAAGTAACACCAACAGCGTTGCGGTTGAAGATCTTTTCAACTGCAGTTAGGCCTTGGCCTTCGTTAGAGATTTCTTTAGAAGCAGCGTAAACAACTGGTGCTTCAACGCCTAGCGTTTCAGCAGCAAATGTTTGTAGCTTCTTACCGAAAGTTACCGCGTAAGAGCCGCCAGCTTTCATGAATTCAACTTTTTGTGGCGTGAAGGCATCAGAAACGTCTGACAATTCTTCGCTACCGTTGTATAGCTTCTTAGCTTTAGTATCGATTGTTAGAACCGTACCTGTTGCAACAGAGTATGCTTCTTCCAATACTGGGTCGCCGTTTGCATCACGAACAACTTCACCGTTTGCGTCAGTTTTCTTAACCCAGTTTTTAAGGTCAAGACCGATACCACCGGTTACACCAACAGTCGTTAGGAAGATAGGTGCGATACCGTTAGTACCTGCAACTACCGGACGGTTGTTGATGAATGGAATGTATGGAGAAGTCTTCTCACCAGCCCACAGTGCAACGTTGTTAACACCAGACATACGTGAAGAACCAACACCCATCGTTCCTTTCTCAGCGATTAGCATCACTTTAGCGTTAGGGTGCTTTTTACCTAGCTCAACGATTTCTTGTTGTGCTTCAGGCGTGATCATGCACTGGCCATGTAGCTCACGGTCTGCACGAGAGTGAGATTGGTTACCAGGAGAAAGAAGGTCAGTAGAGATGTCGCCTTCAGCCGCGATGTAAGTAACAACGTCGATTTTCTCTGGGATATCGTCAAGCTTTGTGAAGAACTCAGCTTTTGAGTAGCTTTCTAGGATCTCTTTAGCAATCGCGTTGCCTGCTTTAAATGCTTCAGCTAGACGAGCTGTATCAGCGTCATATAGGAATACTTGAGACTTAAGAACTTCACCCGCTGCTGCAGCTTGTGCGTCGTCAGAAAGAGCGATGTCTAGAAGTGCTTCAACAGAAGGGCCACCTTTCATGTGAGAAAGTTGCTCAAGAGCGAACTCAGGCGAGATCTCAGCAACAGTTTCATTACCTAGAACGATGTCTTTTAGGAATGCTGCTTTAACGCCTGCCGCAGGAGTTGTACCTGGAAGCGTGTTGTAGATAAAGAAGTTTAAAGACGCTTCGCGGTGCTCGTTACCCGTGTCTTTAATTTGAGCGATGATCTCTGATAACAAATCTGCGCTATCAATTGGCTTAGGGTTCAAACCTAGGTCCTTTTTACGAACCTCAATTTCTTCTAGGTATTCTGAATACAAACTCATACGAATCTCTCACTCAAAGTTTTAGTAATGACTATCAAAAAACTACTTAATACGCCATTGGATGCAAGTAGTTTCATCGGTGTCCAACGGAGCATGGCTTTCCAGTGAACTGATCAGGTGTTCCTGTTTATTCACTATGCAAGCTCCCCATTGGGCGCTTATTCTCAGCAGTGCGTCTGCTTAAATTTAGTGTGGAATGTGTCCACAGCTATCTTTCCCTTATTATGGCCCGCTCTTGTGACTTTTTGATTTCTAAGGTTCACTTTAGCTTAGGCTGGTGGTCAGATGTCTTTATTGCTAGATCTTAGCCTCTAGATCGAAATCTATTGAGTTTAGACCACCCTTATATTTTCGCGCACATATTGTATGGGATTTCCCCGCAAAAGTTAATAATTACTCAGGCTTATGAATGTTATTTTCGGTATAGGTTTTGTGAATGTGTTTGTTTGTCGTTAAGCTCTACACTCATTTATACCATGATTTGATAAATACAATGCGAAGAGGTAGTAATGAGCGAAGTGTTTGAGCAGTGTCAGGTTTCGATAGATACGCCAGTAGCCTGGGGTGAAATGGATGCCTTTCAGCACGTTAATAATGTCGTCTATTTTAAATACTTCGAAAGTGCGCGAATTGCCTATTTTGACCGACTGGGTAATAATGAAGAAATGAAACGCTCTGGTATTGGCCCAATACTGGCCTCTACTCAGTGCCGCTATAAAGCGCCTTTAAGCTACCCTGACAATATCTCCGTGGCAACGCGAGTGTGCGAAATTTCAGAAGATCGCTTTACCATGAAGTACTACGTTATGAGCCATAATACTGGCAGAATTGCGGCAGAAGGTGAGGGAATAATCGTTTTTTACGATTATAACAATAACTGTAAACATGCCATTCCTGAAGAGATCAAAAACAGAATTGTTGCACTCGACGGACTATAGGTATTAGCGTTTTAGTTTACTTTGTCTAAATTGTTTTGGTGTTTGACCGCAGAGCTTTTTAAAAAGCGTTCTGAAATACTGAATATCCTGATAGCCAACGTTACCTGCGATGGCCTCTATATTTTGACTCCCTGTTTGAAGCAGATGCTTTGCTTTCTCTATGCGAAGCTTTTGTAAATAGCTAGATGGCGTTTCATCGGTAGCGGTTTTAAAGCGCCGCACCTGGTTTCGGCTGCTCATGTTAAAGCGGTTTGCTAGCTCTTCGATACTATCGAAGCTATCCAAATGATCTTCCATCCAGTTTTGAATACCAATAATGTGTTCATCACTGTGTTCTTTCAAAGCTTGTATACCGGCAAACCTTAGCTGCGATCTCTCAGACAAATCAATCATCAGTAATCTGGAGCAAGCTTCGGCGAGCGAGCGACTAAAAAACGTTTCAATTAAATAAAGGCAGAGGTCTTGAAATGCGTAGGCGCCGCCTGAGCAGAATAATGTTCCATCATGAGTCAGCATGCTATCAATCTGTAAATCAACAAGCGGGAATTGTTGTCGAAACTGGGAGGCATACTTCCAGTGTGTGGTTGCGCGACGCTGATCAAGCAAACCTGTCGCCGCCACAAGAAATGCGCCGGTACATACTGACGCCACTGCGCCTCTTTTTCGCTGGCTGTCTACTAGCCACTGAATTAGCGCGTCATCAAAATCAAAGCCATTAGTCGGGACAGGGCCGAGGGGCGCGATGATGACCAAGTCATAATGCTTCTGACCAATGTCTTCTGTAGGGCTAATACGAATAGGTGTACTACTATTAATACTTGAATGAGACGGGCCCACTAGGCTTGTTGTTAACTGAATATCGTTTGCAAGCAACTGTGAACACACAGAAAAAATATCCCACAGCCCAGCGACTGAAGAAACAGGGGAGCTAGGGTGAACATAAATCCCAATGCAAAAGGTATTCTTTTTATTTGTCTTATTAGTCGTTTAATAATGTCATATCAGTCATCTTACAAGTAGTCTAAGTGCTCGCTATCATTATGTAAATGATATGAATTGAGCAGGAGAGCAGAAATGAATCAACAGCAAGAATTATTAGAACGCTTTTACACGGCTTTTCAAAAGCTTGATTGGGAAACAATGACTTCATGCTACCACCCAGAGGCGACCTTCAAAGACCCGGCTTTTACCTTATCGGGAGCAGAAGTAGGGCTTATGTGGAAAATGCTCTGCACGCGCGCAAAAGACTTCGACCTTAGTTTTAATGTGGCTAAGGTGAACGACACACAAGGTGAAGTGAACTGGGAAGCAAATTACTTGTTTTCTAAAACGGGTCGAAAGGTAAATAATAAGATTAAGGCAAACATTACCTTTAAAGATGGATTGATTTACCAGCATCACGATGACTTCAACTTTTGGCGTTGGTCTCGTCAGGCGATCGGGCTTCCTGCATACTTGTTAGGCTGGTCTAGTACCTTTCAAAATGCAGTATCAAAACAGGCAATGGCGCAATTATCCCAGTTTGAAAGTTAGATCAATGTAACGCTAGCCACTATTTTTGAAAAACGAATCATTTACGTGCCTGATGTATAACACCAAAGCACTTTCTGCTTCTTGTCGAGAGTGGAAGGGGCCTTCCTCGGTCATTTCTCGCGTCGTGAAAAACCAGGAATCATTAACATGAGTAAAACGATTGCTGTGGAACCAGCTTTTATCACCTTCACCGGAACGAACTGTCATGAGCTTTCTCCTTAACTACGTACCTCATCGTATTAGCAACAGGTACTAAGGGTGATCGTCATAATAAAAAAGAAATAGAATGTAGGCGGCAATAGGTCTGCCTATAGACCGGGGTCTAATACTATCTAATTGTAGTGTTTGTATGAAATGTAGCCAGGAAAATGCGGTTTATATTGCATTTATTCACATAGCAGAGCTGGTTTGAAATATGGCGCATAAAGCTTAGTTCGAAAGGTATTAATTAATAAAATTAAGTGCTTAGCTAAAAGGTTTTCAGGAGCCTAAGTTATATAGCGCGTTCTCTACCGCACTTCCAGCATAATTCAAACGCGGGAGCATTATCTTCAGAGCAATGCTCACAAAACCATGAAGTCGCTTTGGGGTCGCCGTGTACCGCTTCTTCAATGATTTTTTCTGCTTGCTCATAATCCCTTTCTTTCGAGACCCAAAGCTCAGCCCACACCTCTGTCGGAGGTGTTTCACCCGCTGTCGATGTCAGGCCATCATTCCGAACTTCGCAATTGATATTATGATTACCCAGGATGTTGCGAAGGTTGAAGACTAATAATGAGTTTGAATGCGAAAAAATGCGTTTCATCAAACATGTACTCAGCTTATTTCTTGATTAAAGATATCAATAATGACGCTTCTCATCCATTGGTGTGCTTTATCCTGGCTGTAATTGCTGTGCCAGTATAAATGCCAATCTACATCAGGTAATTCAAAGGGCAAGTCGTAGATCGCTAGTTTGTGATCTTTCGCCAGGGTTTCAGGGATTGTTAGCAGCATATTGGTCTGTGCCGCGATTGGTGGAGCAGCCCTAGAGTGCTGGACTCGTAAGCGAATATCCCGTTGTAGGCCCTGTCGATTCAAGTGCAGGTCAATATAGCCCTGACCCCGTCGGCGGCTGGATATATGAATGTGCGGCGAAGAAAGGTATTGCTCGAGTGTTAGGCTTTTACCGTCTAGCGATGGGTGATCGTGGCTAGCGACACAGACAAAACGGTCTTGGGCGAGAGACTCATTCACAAGTTGTGGATCGTTAACCAAAGGAACGTCGAGCGCAAAATCTAACTGCCCCGTGGCAAACTCTCTCGATAGTTCTGAACGTGCGACAGGAAAGCTCTCAATTGAAATGCCGGGTGCATGTTCTTGCAAATAAGACATCAATATTGGCAGCAGGTAAGACTCAGAGGTGTCGTTCATCGCGAACGAGAACTTCTTATCAGAGGTTTCCGGATTAAAGTCATCATGCTCGGTGATGCTGCTCTCCAGCCCGGCCAGGGCCGCACGTACTCTGGATATTATGTTGTCAGCCAATGGTGTAGGTACCATGTGACCTGATTGTCTTACAAATAGTGGGTCATCAAAAACACGGCGTAGACGACTTAGCGAGTTACTGACAGCGGGTTGAGTGATATGAAGGGACTCAGCAGCCTTAGTCAGATTTCGTTCTCGGTAAATTACATCAAAAACAATGAACAGGTTTAGGTCAATTTTTTGAAGCTGCATAGATTATTAAACTCAAACAAGAAGTTGTTGTTCAGGCATGTATTTAAGCAGCTATAGGTGATGATGTCACTAAAGCACCTTCAGGCTAAATTAGCCTGAAGGTGCGAATCAATCTAGCTAGCACTTTAAGGCGCGCAGCTGTCGCCTCTTGTCCCATTAACGTAGTTCCAGCAGTAAAGTAGTGTACCATCTTCGTTCCATCGTTTTAGCGTGCCATGGTAACTGCCATTCGCGAAGTGCGCTTCAAATTCCTTATTCCCATTTTCATACCAATCGCTTGAGAGGCCGTGTTTCTCGCCATCAGCATAATAGTCTTCGGATTCTTTTTGACCACTTTCATACCAACTTGTCTGGGCTCCGCAGTATTCGCCGTTGTAAGTATAATTTTGTGACATTCTGATGCCATTGTCATACCAGGCTTCGGACAGACCATGAGAATTTCCCTCCTTATAATAGCCTTGAGAAGAGATCTGCCCATTTTCATGCCAATATCGACTTAATCCATGCAGCTGGGCATTGACGTAGAACTGCTCTCGGTCAAGTATTCCCGGGTCTTCATAGTAGTTTGCGCCATGACCGTATGAGCAAGAAGTATACGAGTTGGGATCACTTTCATTGGCCATCGTAATAGCCTGATTAAAAGTATTCGAGCTGCCGAGTTCGATATCGTAGGTGGATGGGCAACTAGGGCTATTGGATTGAGGAATATCAGCAATAGGGCAGGTCGAATGGGTAAATTCAGATTCTTCTGATGCATAGTCCTGGCCATCAACCCTTTGTATTACATAAGCGGTCACCGTGGTGCCATCAGAAACCGAAATCGGTGCCGAGTAGTTGTATTCTGGCGCTGAACCATTCAACACATAGCGGATATCTGGTAGGCCTTGTGCTTGAGTCATTGCTAGTTCTAATTGACCAAACTCATTCATACCGTTGGATATAAATTCTACTTTTTCCGGGATAAACGTAAGCGCTACTTCGTTACTTCGAATACCTTCGGTATTTTCGATATAAACGCTAATTGGACCCACCTCCATATTTTCGTGCGAAGGTAATCTTAACGCTAAGCTTCCCTGAGACAGAGAATGAATTGCAGCGTGGACAATGCTACCCGTATGCGTCCTGAAGTAGACGGTGTAGTCGTCGATGTTAGTTGTCATGCCTGAAACACTTAAGATCAGCTCATCGTTACCTTGAACCCGTTCTTGGTCGATTGAAGTAATAACCATAGCGCCCACTTGAATCGTAAAACTGGCTTGATCACTTACAGGTGGAACGGTAATTTCATAGACATTGTTCATGCCTATTAGATTGCGACTGGTATAGATATGATCAATTGAAACTTCAATTGTATCGACGTTGCTGTCGGCATTTAGCCATTGACCGAATACTTCGAATTTAATTTCCGTTCCTGGGTCGTTGGTGTTCAGCGCATTAGAAGGATAAAACTTGGCGCTATCAACAAGTTCACCTTCACCGTTCTTAGCGCTTAGAACGATTTCCGGAATATGTCGGCCATCTACATGATCTAGTGTTTTTAAGCCAAAGCCGCTTAGGGTGACTTCTTCTGTTTCAATAACACCACCATCACGACGGCTAATGGCTAAAGGCGTCATGCTAAGCAGATCAATCGGGAAATTAACAGTCGCCGAAACGGTGCTTGGAATATGCCTCGCATCATTTACTACGGCAAGCATATCTGCAGCCCAAATGGCAATGGTTGCCTTGAGCGATATCAGTGTGAGCCCCATTTTCGCAAACTGTTCTGAATTAACTTGTAATGCTGCGTTAGCTGTTAAGCTAAGAATTTCATTTATGACGGGGTTTGGCCAAGATCCCGCAATAGGGTTTGTAGGATTCAGCCCCGATGTCATTTCGTCTAAGACGATGCCTAAGGCTTCAAGAAGCTCCCATTGATATAGGGCGGGCGCGGCTTTATCAAACAAGCCAGAATTATAGAGCACGCCAAAAACAGGTTGGATAGCAACGTCCTTAACGCTAAACACCGTATTGATGCTTGGAAGGAGTACCTTCGAATATATCGTTCTTAGTTGAAGTGCAAAGGTGGTACTTTCGGTGTAGCCATCGAACTCGATGCCTGTAATTCCTGCGGTGACAAAATCTACCACCACATCGCGATGCTCAACTTCGAAGGATTGTTCATTAGATTGATAGGCACCCCAGAATCCTTGCTGCGGATCGAGCAAGTGTTCATCAAAAGCTTTACTAATAATGCCTACGGGTAAGTCGGCACTATACCATTCCCCACCGGACACCAGATCAAAAATCCTGGGGCGAACATAGAGGCTCGTATCATTGTCCAGGGTTATGTACGAGGCAATACGATTGTTTTCTTTTTCTGGTTTAACAGACAAGCCCAGCAGAGTATGGGCTGGGTCGTCATAGACTACGTGCAGATCCATATCGCTTGGGCCATCGTAAGAAGTCGAGCGATAGTTTGTGTTTGTGTTTGTGCTTGTGCGTGAGATGGCCAGTTCAATATCCTGCGTTGGCATTAAGGCTTTAAGGGCATCCAGACTGCTCTGCACTGCGCCAAGATAGATCTCGTCATAGACATTGTTCAAATTGTGGAGGTGCAAAGTATAAGGGTTCGCTTCGATCATTGTTTCAAATTTATCAATAAACGCTAGGGAGTTGTTTCTAACGCTTTGTTTGACTTCGCTTGCGCTTCCTGCGTTTAGTAAAAGCTCCTGAGGGATTGCTTGCATGACCAGGGAGATTGCGGTTCCTTCGCTGTCGATACGAGTATTTTCCTCTCCGGGTAATAGGGTAGAAAGCATGTAG
Source organism: Oleiphilus sp. HI0132 (assembly GCF_001635845.1). NCBI lineage: Bacteria > Pseudomonadati > Pseudomonadota > Gammaproteobacteria > Oceanospirillales > Oleiphilaceae > Oleiphilus > Oleiphilus sp. HI0132. The sequence continues at coordinate 24,657 of NZ_LWGJ01000630.1, forward strand.
ACGCTTGGCCATTCATCACTTTCTCTTTGCGGAAGCATTAGATACGCATTGGCTGGTGATTCGCCTAGAGTAGGGAGTGACACTCTTTGTTTAGAGTCAACAGGGTATGAGGCGTCATCAACTTCTATTGAGAGCTTATCTTCTTGAAGAGGTGAGCTCTCAGGCAACTCAATGACCCCGGAGATATCTGTTTCATCTCCTGGTGTTGTACCTGAAGAGTTACTTGAGCCGCCATTACAGCCTGCAATCGATAGGCTTAGTGCTAAGGCTAAGAAAACCTTAAAGCTC
>NZ_LWGJ01000631.1:0-377 GCF_001635845.1 Oleiphilus sp. HI0132
TCAAACATTTCGTTAACTGCATAACGGTAAAGGTCATAGTTACTTTTAATACCAATAACGAGCGCCTTCATTTGCTCATCAGATTCAGCTAGTTTTTCAAGACTGACATATCTTTCATCAAAACTTTTAGCGCCTTTATCGAATGATTTTTTAAAACTAGCAATCTCATCCTGATTCTCAGCATTAAATGCCAGAGAACTGAGTTTTGCTAATTTTAGTAGCTGTATCTGTACATCGTTACTTTCTTTCACGACAGGCACAGCCGTTTCATTCACCCTTGAGGTTGACCCATTGATGTCATTAAGATTCCATAAAGATGATAGCCCGGACACCAATAGCAAAGAGATGATAATGGCAAAACCGAGACCGACTTTCTG
>NZ_LWGJ01000632.1:0-1012 GCF_001635845.1 Oleiphilus sp. HI0132
GATATTTTGCCGAAGCTGTTTTACCAAGCGCTGCCTGACTGGCTTGCTCTTAATGGTAATTTCTGGAAACAGTTTGACGACAAATTTCATATAAATCTCACAACAAATCAGGTTTAAGGCATTCTAAAAACGAGACTTATTCTAACCTGATTTTGTTCAATCACTAAGCAAAAATGCACACAGAGGAGTAGATGAGAACAATCTATGAATATAAAGCAGAAAAATGCTAGCTATGAAGGAGGGGAAAGAACTTGTAGGCACCTTAGGAACTACCCTACCCGATGAGTATGGTTTCCCAGCTACCTACAAGTTAACTAAATGGCCTGAGGAACAAACAAGACTATTTTAAAGAAGCGTAGTAAGCCGCTAAATTATCAATATCAGCGTCACTCAATGCAGCTGCCTGGCCCTGCATGATTGCCGCCATACCACCGTTACGCTGCTTGGTTTTATAAGCTTTCAGTGAGCTCACCAAATAAGCTTCGTTTTGTCCTGCCAAATTAGGGTAAGTTGGAATAGCTGCAATACCGGCAGCACCATGACAGGCTGCACATACTGCTGATTTAGCTTTACCCGCAGCAGCATCACCTGCTACAACACTTCCACTTACTGCAAGTGAACCCGCTACCAAAACCGATGTAACTAGCTTTCTCATCATTATTTCTCTCTCTATTTTTACCAAGGTTTTACCTTAATCCGACAATCCATCGTATTATCAGCGTAATGCACATAGCTTAGCTCAAGGGACAATATTTGTCATGAGACTTCAGCGGCACAACAGCATCTTATTACATAGCACGAAGCTATCTCTACCCGGTTTCCGGCTTACTTGACCTGAGTCAACTGGTATTGCTATCAAGTACGTTATATTGAACCTATAGCGTCAAGTATTAGTCTTGATCGCTCGTTTTAATCAAGTGTGGTAACTTGTTATGCCTCGGTTTTCCGGGGCTTTTTTTTGCCTAAGCATTCACCATCCTGGGCCAATACAGCCAAATAATGTCACAAATTT
>NZ_LWGJ01000633.1:0-825 GCF_001635845.1 Oleiphilus sp. HI0132
CCAGTTGACGATGAAAGCCGCTACGGTCGTTTCAAAGATCACCTCGCAGTTTTATCAAGCATCTGCGATGGCCGACTGCTCACACTTCAATCTCAAATATCAATGACCGACCAGCGTAAAGATGTACTAGGCCGCGCTATAGGTATGACCGAAAAACAGGTCAAACAGCTAACCAATAAACTTGCTGAACATGATGTCACTGTTCGACAAGTTATGCTTGATATGATTACTGAACTGGAAGCCAAACTATTTTCCTTAGGCCTGGACGAAGATCAGGAAGAACAACTAATGGCACTAGCCTATCAAGCAAGTGACAAACTTGAAGGTATGAAAGATAGCGCTAAGAACCTCGAGAATGAGTTAGGCCTGGTACTGGAAGGTCTGTATGAAGTACTAGCAAAGAACACATAACAGAGTCCAGTGCATGAACTTACCCAAGTCATTCAATACGTTCACCTCTATCATTTGGTACGGCGAAAGAAAGCACAATAACGCAGCTCTCGTTGACGCTCTAATCTCGAGCGGCTACCAGGTCGAGCAAATTAGTAATGAAGATGAGCTGAAAAGCAGATTCCTGAAAGTTCCTACAACGTTTTTAATACTTGACCAACCCAATGATATGGTTCGTTGCATCCAGCTAGTCATCTCTTTCAAGCTGCAAGCAAAGGATTCTGCGTTCACTACAATATTGATTTCTGATAAGGCCAGCATCGAAGACAAGGAAAAATACTATCGAGCAGGCGGCAACGAAATTATACACCCTCCTGTTAGCCATGAAAAATTACTAAGTCAAATCAAGCACTACAAAATGCTATGCGATACCGC
>NZ_LWGJ01000634.1:0-1297 GCF_001635845.1 Oleiphilus sp. HI0132
AAAGCTCAAGTTCTTCTCGCTAACCGAGTGCATAGAGTGGTGTATGAACAAGACCTTATTGCCCGCTTACCGGTAAATCAACAGGCACTGAACGAGTTTAAGTCGATATCCAGCATTGCTCCAGACTTTATCGCGAATTCGATGAACGAAGCAAACAGCCTGATGAACTTCGATACCCTAGGTAGGCAGATCTCACTCGACCACTATGCTAACTATGTTGAGTGGAACGAAAGTGACTCTGTTTCATTGGAACAAATATACTGGTTGAACCTAGCAGATGATCTTTCAATTGCTAAACATGCTTCCTTAAGCCCACTTGATCAGATAAATAATATGACAAGTGTCATTTCAGCTAATACAGAAGACCATTCACAACTAAAAGATGATGGCTACTTCTGTGCAATGATAGCCGCGCTGGAAAATGAACACTAAAGTGACTCGGCTCAAGCCAAAGTGCTTTGAATACACATTTGCGGCGATCTTCTACTAAACTAATAAGGATATAATTAGTTTTGGAGCCTATTTCTTGATTGCAAATCGTGAACAGCTTGTAGAGTCACTTGAAAAAAGTAAAAGCTATCAACACCAGCATCTTGGGCAGATATTACTGCAAACCGGCATTATCACGTCAAAACAGTTAAGCACCGCCCTGCATAAACAAATTGCTGAGGGCAAGAAAGAAATGCTAGGGCATATATTGCAGCGCTTGGGCTACGCTAGCGACCACCAGGTTCGCAATGCACTTTCCTGCTGTCTGGAGATACCTTTTATTCAGCTCGCCGGGTTTGACGTTGATGAACATGCGTTGCAACTAGTTCCTGCCGAGTTTGCCAGAGCACATGCTGTTATTCCCCTCATGGCTCACAAAGATCGCTTAGTCGTGGCGATGGAAGACCCGTCTGATAACGAAACCATCAACCTACTGCATTTTTTATCTGAACAAGTCATCGAGCCGGTATTGAGTACCGCAAGTGATATAGAGTACGCAATTTCTCAATATTATGGCTCAACCGATATTGATGATGTTCTAAAGGATATGCCCAGCACCAGCTTGAGCAATAGCTGGGAAGCTCAACAAGCTATAAAGCTCGCATCAGATAAACCAACCGTTAAGCTAATACATAATTTGATCGCCGATGCGGTAACCCGCAGAGCATCAGACATACATATCAGGCCCAAAGAAAAAAGCGTTGATATTCTCTACCGTATTGATGGCAGTCTGCTAAAAATACGCAACTTTGATATTAAAATGTTGCCTGCCGCTGTTGCCCGTATCAAGATTATCTCAGGAATGAAT
>NZ_LWGJ01000635.1:0-1009 GCF_001635845.1 Oleiphilus sp. HI0132
AGCTCGTTGAGCGTCTTAAGTGCTGAGCAATGAGACCCAAACAAACAATAATACTAAGATGAAACAAGCCGATGCGTCAGCAAACCATAGCGTTTTCGTTTTTGTCCTGACATTTGATCAATATCGACCACGACAAAGCCGTCAACGCAATCACTAAAGTCCGAGTCGATATTGAAGCCTAAAAAGCGCGTCCCGCCTGGTTCTGACAATTCTGCATACTGTTTGTATAAAACAGGAACAGCGAAGCCAAGATACCTTAGCTGTTTCTTGAGCTTAATGAAGCCTTCCTTTAGATCTAAACCTTCAAAAAATTGATCTAGGTGCTTTTTTGAAGCCTCACTTAGCTGGTATGGGTGATGACAGACTAGATACTTTGTCTCAGTTCCATAGTAGTGCTGATAGAAATAGATAAGTAAGTCTTTAGCTGGTGCAGATAAGGTATTGCTAATACTTACTGCGCCGAACAAGTAACGGTATTGAGGGTGTAGCCTAAGAAAGGCTGCGATGCCATACCACAAATATTCCAGGCTTTTGGAACCCCAGTATTGTGGCTGAACAAAACTTCGGCCCAGCTCCAACCCATGCTCTAGAATGCTACGCGATGCTGGTAAGTAGTCGAATAAGCTCGCAGTATAAAGAGGAGAATTAACAATCAGCCGATCAGAATCTTCCTGTACATCGAGCTGATCAGTACCTCTTAGGCGATACGCGCCGACCACCTCACCTTGCTCTTCATCCCAAAGGACGATGTGCATATAGTGGGCATCGTACTCATCGAGATCACGTTCACGCCCTGTTCCTTCGCCCACCAAGCGGAAGGACTCTTCTCGCAAACGGCCAATTTCATTCATTAGCACCGAAGATTGGCGGTGATGATAAAGCAATATTTTCTTGGCATCCTGGGTTTCACCCAGAAGCTCGCAGTTGGCAATATCGGCTCTCAAACGGTCACGGCACTCTTTTGGCGCTATCTCAGCAACAACACCTTCAGTGCTTTTCGAGTTATCGT
>NZ_LWGJ01000636.1:0-674 GCF_001635845.1 Oleiphilus sp. HI0132
TATTCACCCTCTTTCTAAAGCGATTGACCCGGTTTGGGAATCGAGATCTGACTGGGATATCTTCAAAGGTATTGCCAAGAAGTTCTCTGAACTTTGTGAAGGCCACTTGGGTGTTGAGAAAGATTTGGTCACGGTACCGCTTCAGCACGACACACCAGGAGAGCTTGCTCAGCCAGAGGGTGTGAAAGCATGGTGGAAAGGTGAGTGTGACCTGATTCCAGGTAAGACGGCACCAAACCTAGCCGTTGTTGAACGTGATTACCCGAATACCTATAAGCGCTTTACTTCGCTTGGCCCATTGCTAGAGAAACTAGGTAATGGTGGTAAGGGTATTACTTGGAACACTGAAGATGAAGTGAAGTTCTTGGGTGAGCTTAACTATAAGCACACTGAAGAAGGCGCGCATCAGGGTCGTCCGAAGATTGAGTCGGCAATTGATGCCTCTGAAGTGATCTTGAGCCTGGCACCAGAAACTAATGGTCAGGTAGCGGTTAAAGCATGGGCTGCACTGTCAGAGTTTACCGGTAAAGATCACACACACTTGGCTAAGCCGAAAGAAGAGGAAAAAATCCGCTTCCGCGACATTCAGGCGCAGCCTCGTAAGATCATCTCTTCTCCTACCTGGTCAGGTCTGGAAGATGAGCACGTATCTTATAACGCAGGTTATACCAACG
>NZ_LWGJ01000637.1:0-522 GCF_001635845.1 Oleiphilus sp. HI0132
ATTCGTCGCTTTACTCGTATATGGGTACAAACATTGTTGCCACCGGCGATAATGATGGCTTTGTACTTCGTCATCTTTGGCAACTTGATTGGCCCGAGAATTGGTGACATGGACGGTTTTGACTACATGGACTTTATTGTTCCCGGCTTAATCATGATGTCAGTGATTACTAACTCCTATGCTAACGTAGTGTCCTCTTTTTTTAGCATGAAGTTTCAACATAGCATTGAAGAAATTCTGGTCTCACCTGTACCTAACTGGGTAGTCTTGTCCGGTTATGTGATGGGCGGTGTTGGTCGCGGTATATCTGTTGGTCTGATCGTGACACTACTGTCGCTGGGTTTTACCGATTTACGTGTTGAAAATATCGCCGTAACGGCCAGCATTGTTATTCTGACGGCTATCCTGTTCTCGATAGGCGGTTTTATCAATGCGATTTATGCGACAAAATTCGATGACATATCGATAGTGCCAACGTTTATATTGACGCCACTTACTTACTTGGGGGGTGTTTTTTATAGT
>NZ_LWGJ01000638.1:0-1012 GCF_001635845.1 Oleiphilus sp. HI0132
AGTTCATTAGCATCGACATAAGAAATGCGCCACGATAACAACACACAGATAAAAACAAGCAAACGATGAAACATTCTATAATTATTTTTATATCGACCTTGGCGCATCAAACAACCCACACGTTGAACCAAAATAGTGCAAAACTAATCCATCCGTGAACCGTATATGAACTTAAGCTAAGTCAATCTTAAGTGCCTTATTAAAGAGACTTGCAGCGTACTTAACCATGTTGAGTTAGAATCATACCTCCAATGGTATATAAATTGCTGCGATAACTTGCAAAAATTAGCAATGTATTGATTATAGCATTCATAACACGGCAGTACGGAGATTAGAGATGAAGCAGCAGCTTGTGGTAATCGGAAACGGCATGGCTGGAATGAAAGCTGTAGAAGAGTTAGTCAGCGCCTCTCCTGAAAAGTTTGATATTACGGTCTTTGGTGCTGAGCCCTACGGCAACTACAACCGAATCATGCTATCCCCCGTACTCTGTGGAGAAAAGTCCATTGAAGATATCATTATTCATGACCGGCAATGGTATCACGACCATAATATAACCCTGTATTCCGGAGCAGATAAGCTGGTTATTGATATCGATAGAAGCAAACGTTGCGTCACAGCACGTGATGGCACTCAAGCACGTTATGACAGACTACTGATAGCAACAGGCTCTAAACCCTTTATTCTTCCTATTCCAGGAAGCAAACTCGAAGGTGTGATCGCCTTTCGCGATATATATGATGTCAATAAGATGCTTGCCTATAGCGAGACAAAAAAGAATGCAGTGGTCTTAGGCGGCGGGCTACTAGGTCTTGAAGCAGCCAACGGCCTTGCGCAGCGAGGCATGCACGTTACCGTTATTCATAGCAAGGAAGTGCTCCTTAACAGACAGCTCGATGCGACAGCCGGTCACTTACTCCAGCAGGAACTCACAAGCCGAAACGTTAAGTTTAAAATGCCGGCCGAGACAGAAGAGCTTCTTGCAGATGATTCAGGGCATGTTAGAGCCGTT
>NZ_LWGJ01000639.1:0-1195 GCF_001635845.1 Oleiphilus sp. HI0132
GACGGTGAAGCTCAGCAAAAATCATTATTCTCGATGATTCGTAATACCAATGAGCTGAATTCTGAAGGTGTATTGTCTGCTTATGTTGATAACGCTGCGGTAATAGCCGGATCGAAAGGAAAGCGCTTCTACCCGAACCCTGAAACTCAGGAGTATCAGGCGCATGAGGAAGATATTCATATCCTCATGAAGGTTGAAACACATAACCACCCGACAGCTATTTCTCCATTCTCTGGTGCCTCGACAGGTTCAGGTGGTGAGATTCGTGATGAAGGTGCTACAGGTAAAGGCGCAAAACCTAAAGCTGGTCTGACAGGTTTTACGGTATCGAACCTAAGAATTCCTGGTTTCGAACAGCCATGGGAAACAGATTTTGGCAAGCCTGACCGAATGACTTCTGCCTATAACATCATGCTTGACGGTCCTCTAGGTGGTGCTGCCTTCAATAATGAGTTTGGTCGACCGAACTTGTGTGGCTACTTTAGAACCTTTGAAGAAGAAGTTGCTGGCCCGAATGGTCAGGAAATCAAGGGTTACCACAAGCCTATTATGATTGCTGGTGGTATGGGAAATATTAAAGAGTCCCATGTACTGAAAGGTGACATCGATGTTGGTGCAAAGCTAATTGTATTGGGTGGCCCGGCCATGCTGATCGGCCTTGGCGGCGGTGCAGCCTCTTCGATGGATTCAGGTGCTAGTCATGAGGACTTGGATTTTGCTTCTGTACAGCGTGAAAACCCTGAAATGGAACGTCGTTGCCAGGAGGTTATAGACCGCTGCTGGCAGCTTGATGATAATAACCCAATTGCCTTTATACATGACGTAGGGGCGGGTGGTTTATCAAATGCTTTTCCGGAGCTTGTGAAAGATGGCGGGCGCGGTGGACGATTCGACTTGCGAAAGATCCCTAACGATGAGCCTGGGATGGCGCCACACGAAATTTGGTGTAACGAATCTCAAGAACGTTATGTTATTGCTGTGTTGCCGCAAGACTTGGAGCGCTTTGAGGCGATTTGTGCTAGAGAACGCTGCCCCTACGCTGTGATTGGTGATGCTCTGGAAGAGCATGATTTAACACTGGAAGATCCGCACTTCGATAATAAGCCGGTTGATCTACCCATGTCAGTGTTGTTTGGAAAACCGCCTAAGATGCACCGTTCGGTTGAATCAGAAGCGTTTACTAAGCCGATGTTCG
>NZ_LWGJ01000640.1:0-705 GCF_001635845.1 Oleiphilus sp. HI0132
ACGCCAATGGCAGTATTGTCGACTCGTGTTCGTTCAGTTTCAGACTACTTTAGACAGAAGTTTGCTCAGGTGACTAACCCACCGATTGATCCATTGCGTGAAGCGATTGTTATGTCTCTGGAAACCTGTGTGGGTGTAGAGCAGAACGTATTTGAAGAAACGCCTGAGCATGCGAAGCGAATTATTTTGGCTACGCCGGTACTGACACCTGCGAAGTTTAGCTGCTTTAGCTCGGATAAAGATGGTTTTGAACATGCCTTGATTAGCCTTCAGTACAAAGAAGAGACTGGCTTAAGGCAAGCAATTGTTGATGTGTGCCAGCAAGCAGAAGAAGCTGTTAGACAAGGCAAGGTTGTGCTTGTTTTGTCGGATAAAGATATCGAACCTGGCTTATTACCACTAAATGCCTTTATGGCAACGGGTGCAGTGCATCACCACTTGGTTGAGAAGGGCTTACGTTGCGACTCGAATATTATTGTGGAGTCTGGTTTTGCCCGTGACCCTCATCACTTCGCGGTGTTGTTTGGTTTTGGTGCTACGGCAGTCTTCCCTTACTTGGCTTATCAGGTTATGAGTGACCTGATCAGTACGGGTGAGATGCTGATGGACCCAATCGAGGCGAAAAATAATTATCGTCGCGGTATTGGTAAGGGCTTGTTGAAGATCTTATCGAAGATGGGTATTTCTACAATTGCTTCTTACCGT
>NZ_LWGJ01000641.1:0-8574 GCF_001635845.1 Oleiphilus sp. HI0132
GTCGAGCTATGATCAGGGCATATAATCTGCGCCAGCCTCCTAAAGGCTTGGTGTTTCATAGTGACAGAGGTTCGCAGTATACCAGCAAGCGTTATCGCACACTGCTGAGTAATTATGGCATCAGAGCTAGCATGGGGGATGTAGGTGCTTGCTGGGATAACTCTGTTGTGGAGCGGTTCTTTGGAAGCTTAAAGCATGACTGGGTTTTGAAAGTGCCCCAGCCAACGAGAGAGCATATGAGAAATGATGTGGCTGACTACATGCGTTATTACAACTTAGAGCGGCTCCATACTTCTAACGAAGATATGTCGCCAATCGAGTACGAAAACTCTTTAAGAAAAGTGTCCTGATTTAGTTGCGCAGAACACATTCTGCTTGACTCGTTTCACCAGTCAAACACCATTGCAGAAAAAACCAAGGAAACGAGAACGACAAGCGTTATCACCAATCTCAACCTCATGAACCAAGACTCCAACACCTCTTCCTCAAATAGCTTTCGATCAATCACCAGCAAATAGATAAAACAGAAGGCGAACACGAGCGAACTATAAATCGACTCACAAGACGCTGCTAACCAAGCTAGAAGAGTGACAAAATTACTGTGCAAGAAGAGATTGATGGATGCATCACGAAGCAGAAACAATCCCCAATGAATGCCCGCCAGGAAAGAGATGATCACAGCGGCATATATACGCAAAGCCAAGTTCAAATTAGTCTCGTGCATATCAGAAAGGAACAGATACATACTTGGGATCAAGTAAAAAGGGAGTGCTCCGGCAAAGGTCAAGGATATTGCGATACAACGCTTATTTTTGTTCATGTGGCAGATTAACTCCAAGTCTGAGTAAAACCGTTCATTAGGCACTGGCAGCGTTCGAACTGTTTTATTGTTGATACCAGTTTATAGATCTAGCTCTATTTAGATCGTTTCAATATTGTCTAGCAATGTCAGCGCTCTCTCGTGAATGAGCTGCTTTTCTTGATCAGATTTTTTAGCCCACTGCTTGGCGATAAAAGATAACCTTTGATTGTCGGCCAAGCGTTCTTCATGCCTTCCAAAAAAATCCCAGTAAAGAGCATTGAATGGACAGGCGTCGGGCGTTACCTTCTCTTTAACCTTATAATGACAACTCTTACAGTAGTCACTCATCTTGTTGATATAGTTGCCGCTCGCAGCATAGGGTTTTGTGGCGATCCACCCCCCATCAGCAAACAAGGCCATCCCTCGAGTATTGGGTAGCTCAACCCACTGTAAGGCATCGATATAAATCCCTAAATACCAATCATCTACCTCATCGGGATGAAGACCAGCCAGCAAAGAGAAGTTACCTGTTATCATTAAGCGCTGAATATGGTGGGCATAAGCATACTCTAAAGACTGTTTGATACTCTCCTTCATACACGCCATCTTGGTTTCACCAGTCCAAAACCAACTTGGCAAAGGTCTACTCGCATTCAATCGATTCTGTTCCGTATAATCCGGCATATTGGCCCAGTACATTCCTCTAACATATTCTCGCCAGCCAAGAATCTGACGAACAAAGCCTTCGATCTGCGAAATCGAAATACTAGATTGCTGTTGATAGTATGTTTCAATGGCGACATCGATCACCTCATCAGGGCTAATAATATTGGCATTCAAAGCAAAACTCAGCCGTGAGTGATATAGGCTCCAGGAGTGAGGAGAATTGCAGGTCATCGCGTCTTGAAAGTAGCCGAATTTCGGGAGGCATACTTGGCAAAAGTATTGAAGTTGAGCCATCGCTTGTCGATGGTTAATCGGCCAAACTAGCTTAATGTTCGCATTACCGAAACTGACAATCTCATGATCGTTCAACCGTTTTAGAATGACACTTACGTCATTTTCAAACACCAGTGGCTGGGGAATATCAGCTAAGTCTTTCTTTTTGAGCGCATGACGATTGTCCTCATCGTGATTCCACTTTCCACCTAAAGGGCTGCCTCCTTCCATCAAGACACTGAAGCGTTTACGCATTTTACGATAGAAACCTTCCATTCGATGATGTCTGCCACCTTCGAACCATAGAGGTAGTTCGTTGTGCTCAAGAAAAAAATGCTCGGTTTCATAGAGTCGGGAGGTGATCTCCAAGTCTCGAGTAAATTCACGTAGTTGAACATGCAGTCGATATTCATCAGGTTGCTGATATTCAAATACCTGACAAGCGCAGCGTTCAATGACAGATGAAAGCAATGCTGGCAAATCTTTATATCCCGAGCTTTCGTCCAAATTGAAGTACTTTACCCTATGTCCTGCCTGTCTTAGATTCTCCGCAAAATCCTCCATCGCGGCAAAGAAAGCACAAACTTTTTGAACATGATGCTTTACGTAGTTAGTTTCCTGCGTCAGTTCAGCCAAAATGTACAAGGTGTCAGGATCAGATTCCTTGAACCAAGAGTGACGGCTATTTAATTGATCCCCCAAAACAAGCCTTAGACGCTTGGTTTTCAAACTCATGATTTCTCTCTCGTTGGCCATTGCTAGAAAACAGTGCGTGCAATATTTTTCAACTTTTCGTAAAAACTCTCCAGATCCCTGTTTTGAGCGCACTCAATTTTCATCTTGTTGTGAAAAAAGAGAGTTAGCTTAACTTTGTGGTCACTGAGCATAATCGTGTAACCGTCATAACTCAGTTCGAGGCTAATTTGCTGATAAATAAGCTTGCCTCCCTCCATGCTTCCTTTTTGCCGAATGCATTCAGCTGCCAGCATGACTACCTTTGGTTCAATATGCTGTTCCAAGTTCCCAACTCCTAAAATTAGAATGTGCCCCAAGACCACACCGAGCATTTAAAAGCTTATACGCATCAACGCGTCAATGGATCACCCCATGCACTGATCCAAAATGAAACCTGCTTCGTAAGTGCCTGAAACACCCTCAGCGCACTACGGAATCCATATGCTCATTAAACAACGAAGAGTTCTATACTGGTTTACTCGAGACCTGCGAATTCATGACAACCAGGCGCTGCACGCCATAAAAAGCGCCGATCGCCTACTGTGCATCTATGTCGTAGACCCTAGATGGTTTCAGCAGAAGCTATGGCAGCAACCTTCCATCAGCAAACATCGCTGGCAGTTCACCTTGGAATGCATTCAGGATTTAAAACAAAACCTCGCACGATATGACCAAGAGCTGATTGTTTTATATGGTGATACAACTGAGCTGATATCCAACCTTATCAATAATTACGGCTTTAGTGACCTCGTATTGACTCAGTCTTCCGGTTCTTATGAGCGGCACATCCTTAAAGCGATTCGCAGGAAATGCTCCGAGGCTGCGGTAATAGAATATGAACAATACACGATCTTCAATGAGTTAGAACTACCGTTTAAGGTCTCTCAGTTACCCCAAACATACTCACGCTTCAGGAAATCAATTGAAAATCAAGGTGTCCCTGACCCCCTTCCTGCCCCCAAATTCCTGCCAATCATGCCTAAGATAGATATGTTGGAAGCAGAGAAGATTCCTGATTGGCTTCCTGTGAATACGACTTCGCTCCGCTTTACCGGTGGTGAACGCGAAGCGTTTGGCCATCTGTTCGAGTATTTCTCCAGTGATGCGCCCCGTCGCTACAAGACAGTAAGGAATGAATTATCCGGCTGGACCAACAGCAGCAAAATATCACCCTGGTTAAGTAGCGGCTGTCTATCTCCACGCCAGGTCATCAAGAAATTGCTTGAATACGAACAGGAAAACGGGTCTAACGATTCATCTCGTTGGCTATATGTCGAGCTATTGTGGAGAGAATATTTCCAATGGTGGCACTTTCTAAAAGGAGACCAACTATTTAGTTTCCAAGGATCCAAAAAGTCACCCCCGCTTACTAGTTTCTACCCTGAACGCTTCAGTAAATGGTGTGAAGGCGAAACGCCTTTCAAGATTGTCAATGCCTGCATGAAGGAACTAAAAAACACGGGGTATCTATCAAACAGAGGCCGACAAATCGCAGCCAGTTGTTTGGTTAATGAATTGAGCGTGGACTGGCGCTATGGAGCAGCTTGGTTTGAGTACTGTCTCATTGACTTTGACTTGGCAGTAAATTGGGGCAATTGGCAATACATTGCAGGCGTGGGGGTTGACCCAAGAGGAGGGCGCCACTTCGATCTTGAAAAGCAGTCGAGACTCTATGACCCTGACGGTTTGTATCAAAAACGCTGGGGAGCTGAAACGGATCCAAATTTAGACTCTCGCGATGCTGCCGACTGGCCAATCATACACGAGTAATAGAGATACCGAACAAAGACGAGCAAAAAACCGAGTGATCCATTAATTGATTCCTAGCGTAACGGATCGATGAGAAAGGCAAATTTCAAGTCTACTATCAAGCAAATATTCTTTTGGAAAATATGGGGAAATACAATGTTACTGAATCATGCTTTTGGAATGTTCACTCACCCTGATGAAGAATGGGAATCGATCCGCAAAGAACATAGTAATCCGGGAAGAATTTATGTTGCATACATTGCCGTTCTAGCAATGATTAGCCCAATATGCGCCTATATATCGACGACACAGTTTGGTTGGCAAGTTGGCGATGGGCAAATCACTAAACTGACGACCCAGAGCGCTTTGCAACTCAACATAATCACCTACATCGCAATGCTTATTGGTGTATTTGGGCTTGGCTGGGCAATCGATTGGATGTCTAAAACCTATGGAGGCAAACATGATGAATATGCAGCAAACGGTATCGCCTTGGCAGCCTATTCTTGTACGCCACTTTTTTTGGCTGGTATCGCCCTTTTAAACCCTGAACCTATTTTCAACATGGCTGTATATCTTATAGCGGCAGTATATGCAGGATTCTTGATCTACGACGGTTTACCGATTGTCATGGGTATTAGCAAAGAACGCGCATTGTTGTTTAGCGGCGCTATCTTGACTGTCGCTCTCGTTTACCTTGTAGCAACAAGAGTCGGTACAGTCGTCATCTGGAGCATAGGCTTCGCCCCTCAGTTCGTATCAGGTTAAGTAAAGCGAGATAGACGGGTTCATCAATGTTGAACCCGGTCTGTCGATGGCGTTCTTAATGTCAATATGTTTTCAGCGGATGACAAGCTTGGTTGGATACCGATTGTACTAGTCACCGTGCTCAACTGTGTTCAATATTAGCTGCGATCACTACGCGCTTCTTACTAGGGTATTCATATCTTTTGCCATGATTGATAACTCGTGCGCTAATTCTGAAAGCCCCTGACTTGCATCCATCAAAGTTTGCCCCGCGTCGGCGTTTGTTCGACTAATATCTTCAACATTCTTACTCTCCAGAACAATCTCTTCAATCTGCGTACGTTGCTTGCTCATTGAATCTGAGACGGTAGAAATATTCCCCGCCGCCTGTTTTACCGAAATGACGACTTTATCTAGCGCGGAGCCCGACATATTGACTGCTTCAGCACCCGCTTTGACATCAGAACTCGCTTTGTCTAACAAAGTTCTAATCTTCTGAGCTGATTCGTTGCTTTTTTTGGACAGTGTCCTAACCTCATCAGCCACGACAGCAAATCCTCTACCTTGATCCCCTGCACGGGCCGCTTCAATTGCAGCATTAAGTGCAAGAAGATTGGTCTGCTCAGCGATATCCGTAATGACATTCATCATGGCAAGAATACCGTCATTACTTTCCTTCACTTCCTCCATATTCTGTATCGCTGTTGCCATTGATTCAGAATCGTACTAAAGGAATATCTATGACAGGTCTGACAGAAGATAAACTGCAAGAGTTTGCTAATGGTGTGGCTGATTTGTGTGATCAGTTAGGTGTTGAGGATCATGAAGAGAAATTGACCGCGATTGGGAATACTTTTATAGGGGCAGCGCTTTCACTAGGGAAACCCAACTTCTCAGTCAATGTTGATGGCTTAGCTACAGCTTCTGTTGAATCCGTTCTAGAGGCCGTCGAAGAAGAATAATTAAGGTTGATCGAACAGGTCTAATTGTTTTTCTGAACTGTTTTTTCTTCGTAAGGTAAAGCCAAGTTGGGAATGTACTTCTGATAACCAGGCTCGATAAGCCTGTCCACACCTAGCTTCAAATGGGTAAGCCTGGTTTAGTTTTTTCCGTATCAGCTTCACATCATTTTTCCCCGTTTCGAGGATAACTGCATGAATAATTGGTCCCGCGAGCTCTCTATAATGATCTAATTTCGACGCAGAAGACACGGGTTCCAGACAGCTGACCAGGTTAAATTAATGCACAGTGAAAGTTTGAGTGACTGCCCTTGCCTGATCGGAAAGCGTTTTATTGAGATTCTTAACTAAAAGGTTAAAGGTAACCAGAGTAAAACCATCTTGCGCATATTCGAAAACAGCGTCTATATCCAGGATGAACCCTTTATCAATGTTGGTTTGAACTAGGTCCAGCATGAGTTCTACAGCATCGGTTAAACCATCTATGTCTTCACAGAAAGGAATCTCTATAGGTCTTTTCAAAAAAACTGCCTTCATTTTTTTTCTATTATGCATCAGGGATGTTTGGCTAGTATAACTCAATTGCAACAGATGCCTCTGCACAATTGTCAGGCTCAGATATCAAGCAGGTCTCTATTATAACATTGGCATCTTTTGGAATAATATCCAGAAAATCCGTTGCATCGACAACATGATTTTGGATACCTTCAGGCTTATTTAAAGGAATACTTGTTGTAGAAAATTGGTTCAAATTATCCTTTGCATATACACTTTCAAATGAAGCGAATTCACTACACCCATAATCTGCTCCCAATGCCATTGGGAAAGAACACTGGATAGTGAACAACTCCAGATCATTATCAATCTCAATAATATCATTATCACTCAGATAGACCTTTGCTTGGTAAAGCTCTCTTTGATTAACACCTAACGTAGTGTCATCCGAATATTTAACCGTTGTCATCCAAGTTATGCTTAACTTTTCTTCAGGGTTAAAGTGATTTTCTGTACTTCTATCATTTGAAAGCAGATTAAAAACCTTTGGGTCTAGAGGTGCCTCTCTAAACTCGATTACTAACTCAGGCCCTACTCCACCGCCTTGACCACCATTAGTTCCAGGGGCAGCTCCACCGCCACCACTTCCACCTCCATTACAGCCAATTAGAGTTCCAGTAACTAAGCACGTTGATATAACTTTTATAGCCGTATTTTGCATTCCTTTATCCCCTGAATAGTGAAAATAGATTATATTTCAGCATCAAAAGGGATTTACAAATCAGAGGGTCTTTGTTAGGTGACCTTTATAGACTTGATCAAAGCTAGGAAATGTTCTTTCGCACTTTATGCAATCACGAGAGAACAGTAAGGACATGCCTCCCCGCCTTTTAAATCCCTTTCTTGTACCTGCGAATAACAACCTTCACATTCGATCGTTTCTTCGCTAGTGCCCAATGCCACTTGAGTTTCTGGGAGAAACCCTTCCTTTTGAGCTTCTATAAGAATATCAGACATTTTATTCCGTTGGTATCTGTAAAACTCTGATCTTATTAGATAATAATATTGACGACCCCAAATAAAGGATCATTAGCACCTAACCTTAACGCAAAAAAAAGCCCCATATTTCAGGGGCCAAACTCAACACTACTCAACCGGGCTGCTTAAAGGTGCTACAACTTTTCATAGTAGATACTCGATTAAAAATTGAAATTCAGTTTATAAGGCTCTGTGATACTGTCCTTACTCTACCATTCAGACATAGCGCTGAGGCATAAAGTCACATTTAACCACATATTTTTCTCAAAGCTCTATAGACACTATATCCGCTAGATCATTCTAAACGGCCCTACCCTAAATCAAAGCTATTATGACAAGCCAGATAGGTATTCCCCCCCACTCTTAGCCCACTCTGGATCAATAAAACCTCTAGGTATCGCACACTCAAGCAGGTTATTTAAAGCTCTTCACGAGACTTATTCAGATTTGAACAATTAAGATTCTTGGAAGCAAGGTCGTTTTTCAAGAGAAGATGGCCTCAAACTGGACATAAGCAAAATATAGGAAGGGAGGTGCGAACACCTCCCGTTAGGCCTTACTGCCCCGTAAAGTTAGAAGCCAAGTACTTTCCGTTGATCGTAAAGAAAACGTAAAGCGTTTGCTTTTTAGGGTCTTCGATGGACTCATTCTCAAATGTAACGACCCATTCTGGGCCATGTCCGAATGATTTTTCCTCGACTGATTTAGAAGTTACGCTAGACCAAGATGCGTCAATTTTGCCCTTCTTGGCCAACTTCCAGACATGCTTTGTTGCTTTATTGATAGCTTGCTCACTAGTGATAGGTTTATGTTGATGCCCGTGGGAATGACCACTTCCTGGTCCTGCCAATGCAGTTTGCCCGAATAGAAACATAACTAAGATCAATGGAGCGCTAATTAAGTATTTCATAAATATTCCTCTTTAAATTATTGTCGTTTTAGTCAATTGAGTCGTGAGAAGTTCTCGGTCTTTGATTCGTCATTTCGCTCTCTATTTCACTCTCCATGTCACTAGACATTTTCTCGTGTTCATGTAGATGGTTGTCGGTGCTAAAGCCGAAATCATCTGGGTGGGAGGTGTGCGAGTATCCATGCAATTGCTGCAACAGC
>NZ_LWGJ01000642.1:0-617 GCF_001635845.1 Oleiphilus sp. HI0132
TGGAAAGCGGCAACATGAAATAAGGTAAAGCAGAGGTCATATGACCAACGAAGCTAGGCGATGAGGTGTGAACAGACTGCGCAACTATTTTATCTAGAAGAAATTGAGTATGTTCGGATACAAAAATGGGCTTTTCAGGAATCCTGGGATCAGAAAAGTCTTTTTCCATTTCTTGCAAATCATGTTCGACCGCGACGATATGGTCCTGCATAAATCCTGCAAGATTATTAGAAACGTCTTTATCAATACGGCTAAGAGTAGAGTCTGGTGCTTCGGGTACTGTAAATACTCGATACATACTCTCTATGCTTGCCTGAGCAAACTTCTGCTTATGGTATAACTTGTCCAACATAGCTCACAACGTAGATTCAATACCCAAAATTTGAACGGGCGCTAGTATAGTCGGTCGTACAAAGGATAACCAGCCAAGGTCTCTTGCAATGGACCAATATCGTTTAAAAAACCTTATTGACTGGGAAGAATTGCCAAATCACCACTCTTTTGAAGCGATGCCAGCAACTGCTCCTTTAGATTTTTCACACTTTGATATTCAAGCTGAGCCGTAATTTCCTGCTCGACTTGATAAAAAGGCTTGGCAATATGCTCCTGGTTAGCAT
>NZ_LWGJ01000643.1:0-207 GCF_001635845.1 Oleiphilus sp. HI0132
TACGTCTATAAAATATTGAAGCCCGAGCGGGCAACATTAGGTTTGAAGTTGAANGAAGGGAAATTTCACAGTATTGATCAAATTAAGATATGCTTTAACTCGGATGTTTCAAAGAAGACCCTAGAACAAGTTGAAGAGTGGTTAATCATGAGCAAAATAGTTATCTAGTCAAATTTATCTATTTATCAAGGCAACTATAGATCGCTT
>NZ_LWGJ01000644.1:0-534 GCF_001635845.1 Oleiphilus sp. HI0132
ACGAAACTCTCGCTCCATCATTTCATCAAAATAACGACGATTTCTAACCCCGGTGACTTGATCAAGTGTTGATAGATCTTCAAGTTCGGAGTTTAATTTATTGACCTTTTCTAAAGCCAGTCGTAAGTCTCTGGTTCGCTGCTCAACTTCTACCTCTAATGCTTCATTTTGCATCTGCTTGGTCTCGATCAGCTTTTCCTTCACTTGCAAGGTTTCTGCTTCAGCTTTAAAACGGCGCGAAGTAGCGTCATGCAAGCGTTCCGCAAGAGCAAAAGACAAGAGAATAATTTCAATAGCTGAGCCAATTTGCGCTGCAGACTCCGTTAGCCCATTTCTAGGCAGTAAGCCAAATTTGTTCATGGCCAATATAACGGTGCCAATTAGAAACATACTCCAGGCAACCGAAAAGTACGTCGCATATTTTTGTCTCGATTTGATCGTGACATAGTAACTAATAAATAAAATAGACGAACAAGTAACGATCGCCAAAGCCGCACCATAAGGAATCATGACTGCATAAGGTAAGAGCGTGCT
>NZ_LWGJ01000645.1:0-227 GCF_001635845.1 Oleiphilus sp. HI0132
CGCACTGAGCGAGAGGTCAGGCAGTTGGTTAACTCGGTTGCAGGTGTGTTGGGGCTGGTATTACTACTTATTACGGCTTTAGCGGTCATGGGCGCTCCATGGCTAACGGCTTTGTTTGCTCCGGGTTTTCTTGAGGATACAGAAAAATATAACCTTGCCAGCGATATGTTGAGGATAACCTTTCCCTATTTGCTGTTGATCTCTTTGACCGCTTTTGCTGGTTCAAT
>NZ_LWGJ01000646.1:0-1107 GCF_001635845.1 Oleiphilus sp. HI0132
CTTAATAGCAAAACGATAAAATAAGAAACGATTCCGACGACAACCAAAGCTAGCAACTTAGTTATTCGCTCCCAAACACTCATATCAAACCAAATTTCGGTTTCAACATTCATCCAGGAAACCGCCAACACCATCGCAACAACAGCAACAACTATCCGCAGCACAAATAAAGCCCAACCTTCGCTTCTATGATAAACATCACGCTTCACTAAGCCACTCAAAAGCCACAAAGCATTCATCCAAGACGAAAGCGCTGTCGCTAATGCCAAACCTGTATGTTGCAAAGGCCAGATCAGAATCAAATTGAAAACCATGTTGGCACACATCGCCCATATGCCAATCTTTACAGGCGTCTTCATATCTTGTCTTGAAAAGTACCCGGGAGCCAAGACCTTAATCAACATAAATGCCAAGAGCCCTAAGGCATAGGCACGTAAGCTCATTGCCGACATATAGACATCGCGTTGTTCTAATGCACCGTAATAAAATAGCGACGTCACCAAAGGTTCAGCAAGAACAATCAAAGCAACAGCTGCCGGAACGCCCATCAACAGAACTATCCGTATAGCCCAGTCCAGCGTGTCAGAAAAAGCTTTGTGAGACTGACTGCTATGCTTTCGAGACAAACTAGGTAAAATCACTGTCGCAATGGCAATACCGAAAATCCCCAAAGGCAACTCAGCTAAACGATCCGAATAATAAAGCCAAGAAACGCTTCCTGTTTGTAGAAATGACGCTAACACTGTATCGAGCAACAGATTAATCTGGCTTACAGAAACACCAAATAGTGCTGGAACCATCAGTATAAAAATACGTCGAACACCTTCATGACGATAATCCAGGCGTGGCCGAGGCATCAAGCCCATTTTTATCAAGAAGGGAAACTGAAAAAACAGCTGTATCAGGCCTGCAATAAAGACCCCCCATGCCAAGCCCATGACTGGCTCTGTAAATAACGGCGTTAACCAAAGCGCCGCTGATATGAGCACCAAGTTAAGCAAAACAGGTGTAAAAGCGGGTATCGCAAAGTAACCATAGCTATTCAATATTGAACCAGCAAAAGCGGTCAAAGAGATCAACAGCAAATAGGGAAAGGTTATCCTCAAC
>NZ_LWGJ01000647.1:0-973 GCF_001635845.1 Oleiphilus sp. HI0132
ATTTATTTAATCGACACGCTCACGCCCTTTGGCCGCTGATTGCTCCCAGCGACCTGGCGAATAATCCGGACTCCTTACCTGATGAATTCGCCAGCAAATTACAGCATGTTTTATCAAGCCTGGTATCGGGTGAGCTGGATGCAGACCGCGCCGATTACATGCTTCGCGACGGTTTTCACTCCTCGGTCACAATTGGAGGCTTTAACCTGGACCACCTGCTAAGCAATATTCATTTTGGTTGGTGTCCACAAACTAACTGGTTCGGTCTGGCAATTGCGGAAAAAGGCCTAAGCTCTCTAGAAGACTTTGTTTATAGTCGTCACCAAATGTATCGACAAGTCTACGCGCACAAAACAGCTCAAGGCTTCGACTGGCTGCTCCGCGCTGCGATTGATGAAGTGATGCAAAACCCCGAAGTGTCGAGCTTCGTTAACGCCAGTCTGGACAATATTGATAGTTTCAAGTATCTAACAGACAGCTATTTCTGGGAAGCTTTTCGAAAGCACGCTTCGGTTAAGAAAAACTCTTACTCTTCCTGTATTCTGGATAGACATAAGATGCGCTATCTAGCGACACGAGACAACCTCAGCAAAGAAGAAGAGCTTCATTACCTAAATTTCTTATCAAAGGAATTTGGTCACCCTGAGCAGCAATTAGTCTCATCTAGCATTACTGCACGATTCACAAAAATCAAAGATGGTTTTGAAGACATCAAAGTATTAGTATCAGATCATCAAAGACAAGCACCGACCTTAAAATTAATCTCGGATACCAGTCGTTTTTTTGATAAATTTACCGACGAAAGGATTACACACTTTTATCTTAATCCCGTCGACAAGGAAACGTATTAAGTTTACACGATAAGGACCCGGACGTTTAATGAAAACAAGAGATCGAATACTCCATAAAAGCCTGGAGCTTTTCAATGAGCTGGGTGAACCGAATGTCACCACGCTATTGATTTCTGACGAGC
>NZ_LWGJ01000648.1:0-906 GCF_001635845.1 Oleiphilus sp. HI0132
CAGGCCTTTAGCCATTTACTCTTAACCCGATTTTATACAAAACCGGGTAAATCACTTGCCATTTATATGGCAGACTTTTTCCTGTCCGCGTATTATGTGGCCATGCCTACTATTTTCCTATTCAACAAGCCTTATCACACACTATCTCAGTTTACTGATAATGAGGGCCGCTCAACGCTTTCAAACTTTATTAAAACCCCCAAAATATACCCCGCCGGCAGACTGGACTACGACTCAGAAGGACTATTGATCTTAACTGGCGATGGGCAAATGCAAGCTCGAATTGCCGACCCGAAACACAAGCTCCCCAAGACCTATTGGGCACAGGTAGAAGGGGAGATTAGCGATGAAGCCCTTAACAAATTGCGTAATGGGGTAACACTTAAAGATGGGCTAACACGTCCAGCTATTGCCGAACGAATTAAAGAGCCCTGCTTGTGGCCGAGAACCCCACCAATAAGGCAGCGCGCAAATGCTCCAACATCCTGGCTGGCATTAACGATCACCGAAGGAAAAAACCGCCAAGTGCGACGAATGACTGCTGAAGTCGGCTTCCCAACACTCCGCCTGATTCGCGCAGCAATTGGCCCCTGGTCTATCGACAACCTACAACCAGGCGAACATAAAAGCCTGGAAGTTCACCTACCTAAGCAACGAGAAAATAAAAAACATTCTTCTCGTAATAAAGGACGCACCCATTCAAGCAAAAAGAAGCATCCACACAGAAAAAAACCTAGTTAGCACCAGTGCGATACGGCACATAAATAAACTAAACACCACTTCAAAGCTAATTTGCTAAGCATATAGGCAAGATTTTTGGCTTATAAAAATTTAGGTGCTATCATTCGAGCCATAATAAGCAATAATAAATCATAGACTTACTAACCACGCTTTTTCTAACGAGTC
>NZ_LWGJ01000649.1:0-247 GCF_001635845.1 Oleiphilus sp. HI0132
GAAAAACGCCGATATTGGCATGCTATGGCGTCTTATAGCTCCTCTAAGCCCGAAGAGTATGAAGTGACGATGAAGAAGGTACTAAGCTGGGCATGGTTTGCTTATGGCATATCAAATGGTGAAATAGCCTTAGATTCCACATTTGATGAATATTTTGTACCTTTAAAGAGCAGAGAGGGGAGAAAAGAGTTTGCGGAGTCGTTTTATCCCTCTTCTGAAGAGAATGACGGTAGTGATTTTATGCTGA
>NZ_LWGJ01000650.1:0-3019 GCF_001635845.1 Oleiphilus sp. HI0132
TTTTACTTGTTTGCGTTCTAGTATTCGGCTCGGGTTCAGTGCTTGCAGATAAACACGGTCGCTCACAGTGGGTAGACATCAGCAGTGACAAAAAACCATTTAACAAGAATTGTGACTACAAAGTTTGGGTTCTTGAAGACAAGGAGTGGGCTGAGACCTGGTACCTAGAAGCATTTGATAGTGAGAATGCTTTTTACACTATCAATCGCCAAAGCAGTATTTGGAGCGATAAAGATGACTTTTATGCACTTAACTACAAAGATAAAACAAAGTTTTTAACTGGCGAAAACTTTATTGAGGTGGTGCCATTCGCATTATGCTTGATGAAGTAAACTAATTATTCTTGGCTATCAAGGCTCGTTCTCAAAAGACTGCAAGCTTCTGAGAACGACCTAGCGTCTAGGGTTATGATAAGACTGTAGATAGATGGACGCTTCCTGAGAAGTCGTTTGTAGACCATTCTTTAAATGCTTTTGCTCCGAGCTTTACTGTATTCTTAGAAGGCGAGTTTGAGCAAGTCACCAAAGCTTGCGAGTAAACTTTACTCACCTCCTTTGCAGAAAAGCCCAGACTCTCTCGAAGCAGCTCCACAATAAGCATATGCCGCTGCTTTGACGACAAGCCATTCATCTTAACGACAAACTCTACTGCCCCAATAAAAAACAAACCAACTTCACTTCGGTTTTCTTGATCCTCAAATACTCGTTTCTCTCCAGCCCCTTGATGAACACTATTAATATGAAACTGAGCAAAATCAATTAATTGGGATGAGAACCCTACAGCGTTACCCTCTTCAGTTTCATGCCTGCTTAGCTGACTTGCACGGTACAGCGACGATACTCTATGTAAGAGCAATAGCATTAAAAAAGCCGCAAGTGCACTGGCCGTTAGTGCCAAATTATCGTACAACAGCCCATAATCTTGCGAGAAAGAGTTCTGTATACCAAGGTTCATCCATATATCATTCGTCATCAAATATTCCTAGTCGTTACAAACAAAGGGGCCTTAAATAAATTCCCGAGGATTGTAACAAGTAAAGGAATGACAAATTATCCCAAAGTGGTAACAACAGGTAACACTGAGGTAAAACCTTGTGAAATAGCCCATAAGACCTAAGGAAGCGGATTGATCATCGGCAAAATCCCTAGGTGTTTGGGCTTGGAGGGCTTATCCGATGCCTAGGGTTTCATTGACATCATCACGGATAGCACGATAGAGCTTAGCGTCCTTTTCCAGCTTTCTGAGGCTGTGAACGGGGAAGATTTCTCGTAATTTGCTATTGCCTTCCTCATCTTCAATCAGGAATGGCATGAGTTGTTCAACCAGTCGCAACATCACTTCAGGTGATACCGACGCCCCCGGCGAGGCACCTAGTAGCGTCCCGTAGGTTTTATCATCAGAGACAATAATCTCGGTGCCCATCTGCAAGTCACCATCTTTAATGATTTGCACTCGCTGACCTGCCGGACTAACCTGCCAGTTGAATTTACTACTTAAACCTGGCGCAAAGTCTTCTAGTTCCTTCAGCATCTTTTCCTTACAAACAAAGGTCTCGGAAATAAGGTACTTCATTAATGGAAAGTGCTCTCGCGCAACATTCAAAAAGTTAGGGATATCATGAAAGCGCATAGACTTTAAGTACTCAAGGAAACCTCGGCCTTTTTCCAGCACCGGCATAAAGGTCGCAAAAGGACCAAACAGCAAGTAATGCTTTCCGTTAGCAGCACGCAAATCCAGATGCGGAACCGACATGGGTGGTGCGCCGACTTTCGCTTTACCGTAAGTTTTTGCAGAGTAGTGTTTAGCGTCTTCTTCACTAATAGGCGCCATCAAGAAGCGACCACCAACAGGGAAGCCTGCAAATCGAGTTCTATCTGGTAAGTGGCTTAGTTTAAGAAGCGGGAATGCGCCTCCACCTGCGGCAACAAATAGCGTGTCGCCTTTAAAGCGCATTTTCTGATCGCCTTTTTGGGTTTCAACTAGCCATTGCTTAACCGGGTTTTTATGAACACGCGTAACATGCGTTCCGTAGTGAAATTCAACCCCTTCCTGCTTTGCCAAATAAGCAGCCATTTGCTCGGTGATCGACTCAAAATTAACATCTGTTCCCGTCGCAATCATGGTCGCAGCCATCTTTTCAGAAGTCGGTCGATTTTCCATGGTATAGGGGATCCATGATTTAATTTCATCATGATCTTCCGAATACTGCATATGCTCAAAATAGTGGTGCTGAGACATTTCTTCAAAACGCAATTTCAGCTCATTGATACTGTCTTCATGAACCAGGGTGCAGTGTTTTGTCGGAACGATAAAGCTTGTAGGGTCTTCGATAATCCCCTTCTTAACCAAATAAGCCCAAAACTGCTTGGCGATATTGAATTGACCGTGTATTGCGAGTGCCTTTTCGACTTCGATAATATCCTCATCGACCGGCGTATAGTTCAATTCACAATTTGCTTCATGGCCTGTTCCCGCGTTATTGAATACGCTGGAGTTGCTTTTGGCTGGCCCAGAAAGGCGCTCTATGATGGTTATTTTAAGCTTCGGGTTCAGTTCTTTCGCTAGGGTGGCAAAGGTAATTCCCATTATCCCTGCGCCGACAATTACTACATTCATATAATACTCTTGCTTGTAAGCGTGGTTTAAACTTGATACGAGGAGAAGAGTCAGATTTGGCTTGTTTGAGGGTCACCCAAAGTAATGCCAAGATGTTTTTATGATGAGACTACAACACCTGATTTGCCGGTTGAGCTCGATGATAACGAGTTACCGGATTTTACCGGGCGCTATTTTATACAAATATCTGGCCTTTTTCGAGTGATTTGTATCCAAGACATAAAGCACCACTGCTTAACCGAAGCTAAAAAATCATGTTATCTATCAATTAAACTTAAGAGAAAATTCACCTTAGCAACAATTGGCACTGCAGCACCGATAAGATTACTATATAAAAAACAATAAGAGAGTTATCCAAAATGAAAACCTACCAAAGCTTCAAAGAATTCTACCCTTACTACCT
>NZ_LWGJ01000651.1:0-493 GCF_001635845.1 Oleiphilus sp. HI0132
CAAGCCAGCGCGAATGACTTCACTTTGGTTAGAGTAATCACCTGAACTAATCAGACCTTCAATAAAACCGCCTTGATCATCAGTAGGTCTAAATGTAACGGTATCTGCCATAACAAACCTCTTCGTAAGAATATGTCTTACAAATAAATTTACATGACTTTATTCAGGCTGGCAAGGAATTAACCAACACGGCTAAACAATAACTACACTTGAATTCGTTCAGCAAGATCAAGCGCATCATCTACTTCTACCGGTACCACTATTCGCACCGGTGATGAGGTAAGTCTTACCTTTAAGAGACTCGATTCGCTCAGGTGTCCAGCCTTTTGGGCCGAATTGATGTTTAGTAAATTGGCGGTTGGTAGACATTGCTTAAACTCCTTTATGTGGAAATAAGGAAATAAGGGGTCGGTGACAACTGATTCTTATTTGTCACCGACCCCTTAGGCTCTTCTACGGATCGTGGCGCTGACAATGCCGATGAGCTTCAGCG
>NZ_LWGJ01000652.1:0-559 GCF_001635845.1 Oleiphilus sp. HI0132
GTGAACGCTGGGTGAACCCTTGAGTAAAGAAAATAGGTCTACCTGCGCCAGTATTCTCTTAATAGATGCAAACGCTTGTCCATGCTGATCACTGATTTGCATATCGTTGATATCAATGCCGAGTGGGTACAAAGACCAGGTTAGGGACCCGTCTATCGATAAGTTTATTCCGGCTTGTTCTATAGCTTGCTGCTCAATCGTAGGTTTGAAGCGATTTGCATCTTGAAACTGAATGAACAGCGCGATACCTAGCACTGCTAATAAGGGCAGTCCGATAACCAAAAGTAAGCTGAATTTAAGAAATTTGTTCATTGCTGTATATGGCCCTTAATGAGTCGGTTTCTTGTTCAAGGTATCGTGGCTTTTTATCTTTGAAGTGTTTATTATTGCTGGTCTGCAGGATTATGTCATTGAAGCTTTTCGAATTTCTAATCGGAACGCTCATTAATAGGCTTGCCCGCACAGAAATACACCCTGAGAAAACCACCAGTGATAATAATAGTGAGGTAGGAAATGACCGTTAAAGTAAGTATTGATATTGATCGCGAGTTTACCGTTA
>NZ_LWGJ01000653.1:0-639 GCF_001635845.1 Oleiphilus sp. HI0132
TCTTGCTACTCAAGGCATCTGAAATACGTTCATTTTGCTCTTGCGTGCTACTGTCTGCAATCAGGATAACGCGACCTGATCGTGAGTTGTTTTGTTTGAATAGCTCAATTGCTTGGTTCACGGCATTATCTGGTCTGCTTCCGATAACCGGCATAATAAAAGGGTCAAGTGCTTCAAGGCTGGCTTTGATTGTATTTATGTCATCTGTTAAGGGTGTAACGATATGACTATCCCCAGAAAATACGATAAGTGAGGTGTTTCCTTCTGTGCGCAGTGCTAGCAGGTCGTGAAGTTTCTGCTTTGCTCTAACGAGTCTGCTGGGTTTTACATCGGTGGCAAGCATTGATACGGATAGGTCAAGAATGACTACCATATCGTCTTGTAGTTGTGCAACGGGCCTAGGTTTTTGTTCCCAGCTCGGGCCAGAAAGCCCAATAATGGCTAGCAATAACAACAAAATTGGCGGCCAGTTTTTTTTGCCTGATTCATTATCACTGGATGCAGGAGTTAAATGCTTCAAAAGCTCAGGGTCGATGCTTCGGCTCCAATCTCCGCTTCGTTGATTAAACTGCCGCAGGATAAGCCAGACAAAAGGCAGTGCTAGCAAGCAAGTTAGCCAAAATGGACGTAAAAAATGAA
>NZ_LWGJ01000654.1:0-570 GCF_001635845.1 Oleiphilus sp. HI0132
CCAATAGGTAAAGCGGGGCCGGTCGGACAAATTATGAAAGAAGCGACCATTCAAGCTTATAAGTGGGGCGTTGACCTTACTTTCGAAGTCTTCAGCGACGAACGCATAGCGATTGATGAGTTCAAACTTGGACGTTGCGATGCGGTGAATATGCTTGGCTTCAGAGCGCGTGAGTTTAACTCTTTTACTGGCAGTTTAGGCGCAATTGGCGCAATCCCAAGTTACAAGCATCTTGGCATTATTATCAAAAGCCTAAGCTCTCCTAAGGCGGCTCACCTAATGCGCATAGGAGAATTTGAAGTGCTCGGCATTGGCCCTGCTGGTGCAATATTTATGTTTACGCGCGACCGTAGCATTTTGCTTCCCAAAGACTTTGCTGGCAAACGCATGGCCGTTCTCGATGATGTTCCCGAATCTGAATACCTGTCACAAAAGCACGGTATTACACCCGTTAATTCAACCATTTTTAACTCAATCCTCAAGTTTAACAACGGTACGGTTGACCTGACTGCAGCGCCGGCAATTGTTTACGAGCCCTTCGAAATGCATAAAGGCTTAGAACCTGACGGT
>NZ_LWGJ01000655.1:0-679 GCF_001635845.1 Oleiphilus sp. HI0132
GGCTGATTAGAGGCTGGCCTTGGTCGACTACAGTGTCGTTTTCAGTTGCGTTGTCAGAAGTCTTACTCATGTCTTTACTATGCTTAGCTTATTACGGAGGCCATGTTATGACTGCTTAGGCTTGTCGTTTTGCGTATTGCTTTGAAGGTCTTTTGACGAATCAGGCTCTTTTGGTGCCTGAAACAGCTTGTCATACTCATCTCTTGGTAAGGGCTCGAACTCTTCAGCTTCTTTGAGCGTTTCAACTCCGTAGAAGTACATCCTGTTTTGCCGACTATCCTTGCTCATGCAATACAAATGATTTAAAATATTCAGAGGTTCCCTAGTTTTCAAATCTATTTTTAAGTGCCTAGGTCAGCTATTGTTGATAGCTATTAAAAGTAGTTGATCTTACAAGGTTTTTCAATGCGCTGACGCATGCGCTTTACAGGGAGTTTCGAGATTATGTTTAAGCACGGGACATGGGTTCTGTTAATTGCGGTTTTGATTACTGGATGTACTCAATCTCAGACAGAAACTGTTGATGGCATAGGTTCGGTCGAAGGTTTTTCCCCCGCCACCCAGATAACACAAAAAATGAATCAGGCTGTCGAAGCGCAACTTCCCCTCAAAGATTCTGAAGATATCGCACAATCCAAACGAGGCTTCATAGCCACGGTAGAAGGCCTTCAAGTATCCG
>NZ_LWGJ01000656.1:0-566 GCF_001635845.1 Oleiphilus sp. HI0132
AGCGGCTACTTATAAAATCGGAACGATATATAGAACCTTAGCGCAAGATATCATGTCTTCCGAAAGACCCGACAAACTTACAGAGCTTCAGTTAGAGCAATACGACATTCTACTGGAGGAGCAGGCGTACTCATTCGAAGAGCAAGCTTTGGAGATTTATCAGATTAACCTCGATAAGGTTCCTGATGGTGAGTACGATAGATGGATTGCAGCCACCTATGAAGTGTTAGCTGAAATGAATCCAACAGAGTTTGAACGTAAATCAAAGGCGATCTTACATGCTGATGAATATTTCTAAGCCTATGAGTCATATATCTAAGGTAATCCTTGTTATAGGTGCTTTGTATTTTGTCGTAGCTTGTTCAAGTACTAGCAAAAAAATAGAGCCTATCCAGATTGAGAAGCCGGCTAGCGCTATTGTTAAGCCAATCCTCACGGAAGACGATAAAATTGCATACAAGCAAGGTCTAGCTCTTATCAAAGAAAAATCTTACGTTGAAGCAGAAGAGATATTTAAGGGCTTAATTGATAGATATCCGACCCTGGCTGGTGCATACGTTAACCTT
>NZ_LWGJ01000657.1:0-648 GCF_001635845.1 Oleiphilus sp. HI0132
TATCTCTGTTCCTAATGGACCTATTGCTTCTAGCATAGTTGGTTTTAAATCCTATATAGAAAAGTTTAGGTATGAGCCTGGTCGTGTTCTGTATTAGAAATAGCTAATAACTGACTATGTTTGAACAAGTGTTCTGATACCACGCTTCCTTCAATGACAAGCTTCTCTTTTAGATCTTCTGAGATCGATTCTAGCGCCTGTTTGTTTTCATTGCGAATCTTCATGGCCGATTTGTAGGCTTTATCAATAACATTGCGTATTTCACCATCTGTCTTAGCAGATAAGCCTCCCAGCACAGGGTCTTCTCGTTTCGCTCCGAATGACATAATGCCAAGATCAGAAAAGCCTAATTCTCTGACGTAAGCACCAGCAAGGGAGGTTGCTTTCTTTATGTCGTCGCTAGCACCGGAAGAAATCAAGTCTTCGCCAAACATAATCTCTTCCGCTGCTCTTCCACCCATCAAAACGGCTAAACGATCTTCGATTTCCTTCTTTCTAATCAGAGTATCGTCATTCTCTTCCAAGAACATGGTTACGCCACCAGCATTACCACGAGCAATAACCGACACTTTGTGAGGGTCCGGGTGGTGAGAAGACATAGCGGCTACAATTGCGTGTCCTACTTCATGAACAGCTGTCGTTATTTTG
>NZ_LWGJ01000658.1:0-590 GCF_001635845.1 Oleiphilus sp. HI0132
TGGTGATCTTCCACTCGCCTTCACCACCCCATTCGAGCTGGATATTTTCAGGTAGCGACCAAGTCTGTCCGGCTGACTCACCAGTGAATAGCGAAAGAAAGTTGCGAGACTGCCAATCACTAACATTCAGGTTTTCTTGTTTCGCTTCTGCCCCAAGCTGTAAATCGCCACTCACATCAGCAATCACTTCAGCAGGCGTTCTACCAGACAGCTCTGCCATCACATAAACGACCGGCTTTAGGTCTTTATGATGAATTGCACGATCCGAGACATGCTCTTCGAACGCACCTAATTCTCCCAAAGCAACGAGGGGCACCGGTGCACTGTCCAAGCCATAGCGGCTGCTCTGTTTGATCACCCCTGCTTGACCTCTTACCTGCAAACGCGCTAAATCTTCAATCGAGTTTTTATCTGCTTCCGCAAGCTCTAAATAAAGCGGAACGGGTGACGTTTCTCTTTCTTGCTGATAGAAACCCGCTGCCATGCCTTGATTAGCAATAACTAAAGCTTGATTGGCTTGAGCAGAAGAAATTCCAGATAAAGCTGCTGCTGTCTTATCCAGGGTATAGCGAAGCTTTTTCTGTTCAGCC
>NZ_LWGJ01000659.1:0-13738 GCF_001635845.1 Oleiphilus sp. HI0132
AAGAAGAGTTCGTCGATGCGCTTGAAGAGCAGTCTTGGGATCTATTTGTTGCCCGCGAAAAAGAAGCTGACTTTGATATAAACCAAGCCCTAGTGCATATACGCCAAAAAGACCGCGATTTGCCCTTTATCGTCTTAAGTGATGCTTATGACGATGAGCAGCTGGTTAAGCACATGAAAGCCGGCGCAAAAGATGTCGTACCTTTCGAAAATGATAAACACATAGTCGTCGTACTGCGACGAGAGTTAGAGAGTCGAGCCGATCGTAAAAAGTTGCGTTTAATGGAAGCAAAAATTCGCGATGCAGAGCACCGCTGTGAATTGTTACTCGATAGCTCAAAAGATGCCATTGCTTATATCAGTGATGGTATGCACATCTATGCCAACAGCTCCTATATGCAGTTCCTTGGCTACGATGATATCGATGAAATGATCTGCATTCCTGTGCTTGATACCTTTAATTCAGAATCACAAAGCAGCTTCAAAGAGCTATCTAAGCCTTTTTCAGATAACCCGCAAGCCGAAAAGACCGAAGCAACAACCTGCATATCCATTCGTGAAGATGGTACTGAAATTAGCGCAACCATGAGCCTTTCCGCTGCAACTTACGACGGCGAAGACTGCCTACAAATTATTATCCGTCCAGAGCATGACAATGAAGAACTTGCGGAAAAGATAAAAGAACTCAGCCAACAGGATCTGCTAACAGGTTTATATAACCGCCAATACTTTATGGAACAACTGCACGATGCAAAAGAATGTGCGGTAAATAATAGTACGCATGCAGGCGTACTTTACCTGGCCATCGATAACTTTCAGAAGATAAAAACCAATTTTGGCATGGCTGATGCCGACCTGGTACTACGCGACCTGGCTCATGTTATTGATAGCAACCGAAAGAGCGACCATCACCTGGCTCGATTAAGCGACGATGTTTTTGGCCTAATATGCCCGGCACAAAATGGAGATGATGCCGTTGAAGTCGCCCAAGCTTATGGTCAGGCTGTTGAAGATCACTTATTTGAGGTCGATGGAAAAACAATTCAGATAACACTTAGTACTGGTGTCACTTTGATAACTGAGAATGCCCCCGCCATCAATGATATTCTAGGTAGAGCTCAAACGGCGTCTCAAGAACTCGCTTCTCAGGACAACGCTGAAGAGATAAATGGAGTCAAACTGTACACGATTCAAACTGATAAGCCTTTAGATGACCATGACATGGCAATGGAGCTGATTCAGGATGCAATCGACAATGACAAATTCAAGCTGCTCTTCCAACCGATTATCAGCTTGAGAGGCGAAGGGGATGAGAACTACGAAGCCTTTATTCGCATGCTGAATGAAGAGGGCGAGGAAATTTCACCCTATGACTTCCTGCCACCAAGCGGCCCAAGTAATATGGCCAGCAAAATCGACAAATGGGTTATCTTACAAACAATTAAACACTTAAGTGAACATAGATCAAAAGGTCATGACACCAAACTCTTTATTAACCTGACCAGCGAGACGCTACAAGATCAAACCTTCACCTCATGGCTGAATGTAGCGCTGAAAGCCGCTCGCCTACCTGGCGACTCTTTAATTTTCCAGATATCGGAAAACAACGCTATCACTTACATGAAACAAGCAAAAGAGTTTGCCAAAGGTATCAGCACCCTACACTGTAAAATGTCGATCAATCAGTTCGGCCATGCCTTAAAACCTTTCAACCTTCTGAAACACTTAAGCCCAGAATACATCAAGCTTGAAGGTTCCTTTACTCAAGATATGCAAAAGGGTGAAGATTCAAAAGAACAGGCTAAAGAAATGATTCAGACCTTACAGTCCATGGGTAAACTCACTATCGTGCCGCTGGTAGAGAGTGCAGCCCTGCTATCAACTTTGTGGCAAGCGGGCGTCAACTATATTCAGGGTTACTACCTGCAAGCACCCTCTACAGAAATGAACTACGACTTTAGCGAAGAAAACTAATTGGAAAGCTTATTTCTCTTTCAGTTTGGCCAACTCCCAGAGCTGGTCTAGTTGAGTTAAGGGCACCTCGCTCACAGAAGTGCCCTGATTGCCCAATTGCTCCTCGATAAATTGAAAGCGCGAAGTAAACTTATCATTGGTAAGCTGAAGCGCATCTTGAGGAAGTACACCTAGAAAGCGCGATAGATTCAAGCAGCTGAAAAGCAAGTCACCAAACTCAGCTCGAATTTCAGGCCTTTTAAAAAGGTCTTCAGCCGTGCTTGTCTTACACTGCGCTTTCGCTTTTATGACTTCCTGCTTAAGCTCGTCCAGTTCTTCAGCTATTTTATCAAAAACTGGCTCTATTTCAGGCCAATCAAAGCCGTGCTTAGCTGCGCGCGCTTGAATATCCAAAGCCTGGCTCAGTACTCCATCTTTATTGGAAGCACCTTCTAGAATACTATCCTGAGCCTTTTTAACTTTCTCTGAAGACACCAAAGCTCCTTAGTTACGTTTTCTGCGAGCATCAATAATATTGGGTAATTGCTTGATCTTGGCTAGGGCTTGCCCAAGACTCGCCAAGCTCGACACATCCATTGCAATGGTAATGGTCGCAATATTTTCTTGTGGGTCAGAGTATGAATTCACGCCCGTTACATTGACCTTCTCGTTAGCTAGTACAATCGTTATATCCCGAAGCAGGCCTTCTCGGTCATAGGCTTGAATCTCAATACCCACACCATAGGCTGCATCGGCTTCATAGCCCCAGGAAACTTCTATAATACGATTTGGCTCCAAGTCTTCAAGCTGGAGCAAATTCATACAATCCTGTCGGTGTATCGAGACGCCTCGTCCAACTGTTATATAACCCGTAATTGGGTCTCCTGGCACAGGCTGGCAACACTTCGCCATAGTTGTTAGTAAGCGCCCAACGCCCTTGATCTTGATATCATCTCGCCCAGCACTATTCGCCGCTTTCTGCTGTGGTGCACCAAGACGAAGATCCAATTGCTGTTCTTTAGGCTGCAGAATTTTCTGAGCAACATTCGCTATATGCGTTGGCTTCACGTCTCCTGCACCAATCGCCGCAAATAGGTCATCCACCTTATTGAACTGAGTTTGTTCCACAAGTTCCGAGTAATGGATATCGCCAATAGACAAGCGCTTAAGCTCATCCTCCAGAAGTATTCGGCCATCAGTGATATTCTGAGATCGATTCTGTTGCTTAAACCAATGAACCAGCTTGGCTCGTGAGCGCGAGGTCTGAATATAGCCTAAACTCGGATTTAACCAGTCACGGCTCGGCGAAGCCTGGTTAGAGGTTAGAATATGAATCTGCTCGCCAGTTCGAAGCGGGTAAGTTAACGGCACGATACGACCATTTACTTTAGCACCACGACAAGCATGGCCCACCTCAGTATGAACACGGTAAGCAAAATCTACCGGCGTTGCGCCATTTGGCAAATCAACAACATGGCCATCAGGTGTAAATACGTAAATACGGTCTTCACCAACGTCTGAGCTTAGCTGGTTTGCAATTTCCGAGGCATCACCCACCTCCTCTTGCCATTCCAGTACTTGTCTAAGCCAGTTGATCTTTTCCTCATACCCTGAAGATCGACTTTTAACATCGGTACCTTTATAGCGCCAGTGAGCACAAACTCCCAGTTCGGCTTCCTCGTGCATTTCCCTCGTACGGATCTGCACTTCCATGACCTTTCCTTCTGGCCCAATGACAGCTGTGTGCAAAGAGCGATAGCCATTTTCTTTCGGGTTAGCAATATAGTCATCAAATTCGTAAGGAATATGCTTCCACAAGGAATGCACAACACCTAGTACCGAATAACAGTCTTGTACACTGGGCACCAGAATTCTAAAAGCTCGAATAT
Source organism: Oleiphilus sp. HI0132 (assembly GCF_001635845.1). NCBI lineage: Bacteria > Pseudomonadati > Pseudomonadota > Gammaproteobacteria > Oceanospirillales > Oleiphilaceae > Oleiphilus > Oleiphilus sp. HI0132. The sequence continues at coordinate 3,842 of NZ_LWGJ01000659.1, forward strand.
CGTAAATTTCAGAAAAATCTAGATTCTTACGGCGCATTTTTCGCCAGATGCTATAGATGTGTTTACTTCGGCCAGCGACTTCGCCGCGGATGTGGGCATTCTCTAATTCAAGCTCAAGTTTTTCAGTCATTCTTTTTACAAAAGAATCCCGGTCAACTCGGCGCTCATCCAGCAATTTCGCTATCTTTTTATAGGCTGAAGTGTGTAAGTAGCGAAAAGACAGGTCTTCGAGCTCCCACTTGATATAGCCTATACCTAAGCGATGTGCCAAAGGCGCATAAATATCAAAGACTTCTCGTGCAACACGCTGACGTTTTTCGGAGTTCGCGTCTTTAACCGCTCGAATTGCGCAAGTTCGCTCTGCCAACTTGATGAGTACGACGCGCACATCATCAATCATGGTCACAAGCATTTTCCGGACGTTATCAATCTGCCCTTGAGTCTGACCTAAAACCATACCTTTAAATGGACGATGTGTTGCAGAGATCGCTGCCATTCGCGCAACACCTTCGATCAACTTGGCAGTTTCTCCGCCAAATTTTTTCGATACTTGCTCCAGCGGCAATTTACCTTCGCGGACAGCTCGATAAAGTATTGCTGCAATGATAGCTGTCTGATCCAATTCCAACTCGATCAGAATCTGAGCCATCTCCAAACCAATTACAAAACTATTGTGCTCTTTTGCCCAGACTCGATCTTCCTGGACCGATTTCTGCTCGATTTCAAGGCTAGTTTCACAGGCCTGGCGTACTGTCTCGATATTACCCAACTCGGTAATTGAACTGATTTTATCAAGCCATTGATCAATGGCGGCTTCGCCATCGAAATCCTCAATGTAATCTTCGCGAACCTTAACCATAAAACTACCTGTTTATTATTCTTAGCCTACTTACTATCGAAAACAGCTATCGACTCTAAATGCTCAGTATGGGGAAACATATCCAAAACCCCTGCCTGCATCAGACGATACCCTTGCTGCACCAAGATCCCCGCGTCACGCGCTAATGTAGCCGGGTTGCATGATATATAAACTATTCGTTTTGCCCCAAACTGCCTAATATTGCTCACGATATCCAAAGCACCTGCTCTAGGCGGGTCGATCAAAATCTTATCATAAACTCCCTTCGTCCAAGCTTGAGCCGAGAAGTCACTGTATAGGTTACTTTCATAAAAAGTGACATTTTCGATATCATTAGCTTGTGCATTAAACAAGCCTCTTTCCACCATATCCTGACTGCCTTCAACCCCAACAACTTCCTTAGCGCACTTTGCCATTGCCAAAGTAAAATTACCCAGTCCTGAAAACAGATCCAGAGCACGCTCATCAGATTTAAGTTCAAGTAGCTGCAGCGCGAGTAGAACCATCTTCTGATTCACACCAAGGTTGATTTGCGTAAAATCTTTTGGGTGGAATTGTAAGGCTAAATTTTGCTTCAATACCCGCAAATTATAGGACAAGTTAGCTTGGCCTTCTTCTCGGCACTCATTTTCCGGCCACAACTGCTGAATACTGGAAATGTCCCCTGCTTGCAGAAACACCGTCCACTTCTGCTCCTTCGCAAGGTTTCTAAGCATTTCCAAGTCACTCTGCTCAAGAGGCTTCACATGCCGAATCAACACGCCTATTCCCTCACGACTCAAGGACAGTTCCAGGTGGCCAAGTGCTTTATGCACCGAGATTGAAGCAACAAGTTCTTTAAGTACGGGTAAGGCACTTGAAAGCTCACTAGCCATAATTGGGCAAGAATCTATATCTAATGTCTCTTTGGAGGCTTTTTTACGAAAGCCAATTCGAAGCCCTTCTCCTTTTCGGCCATAGTCGACACTGAGCCGGACACGCGAACGATAACCCCACGGCTCACTCTCGACAAGCGGCAACCATTGTTGCGGAGCCAAATCCCCAAAGTGCTTAAGCTGGTCAGCCAATACAGTTTGTTTATGCGCCAGTTGAGCTTTATGCCCCATATGTTGGAGGCTGCAGCCACCACAAGTTCCATAATATGAGCATACAGCTTCAACACGTTGATCTGAAGCTTGCATCACTTTCACCGCAGCCAGCTCATCATATTTAGCACGATGAGCCAAGACCTCAGCCAAAACAGTCTCACCGGGCAAGGCATAATGCACAAATTGCGTTTTGCCTTTATTTTTGGCGATACCTCGCCCCTCATGACTGAGAGACAGAATTTGACACTGAAGCAAGCCACTATCAGAGCTATCAACATCGTTGGCGAGGTTCTTGGACTCCAGGCTCACTTTCACCCGAGCTTCCTGCTTCGAATCTTTAAGTTCACGCTCAAGTGATTTTTTTTGCTTTTTAGACTGCTCACGCAGCTTAGTTCTATGCTTAGAAAAAATATTTGCCATAGTTACACGCTACCGAGCCACCTGCTCACGAAAAAACACCTGTTGAAAGGTAACGATCTCCACGGTCACAGATAATGGCGACGATCACCGCATTTTCAAGCTTGGCTGACAAGCGCAAAGCTGCAGCCACGGCTCCGCCTGAGGACACACCGCAAAAAATACCTTCCTGTGCGGCAAGGGCCTTCATTGTTCTTTCCGCTTCATCTTGCCCCATCTCGACCACTTCATCGACTCGTGAGCGATCAAAAATACTCGGCAGATACTCTTCAGGCCAGCGACGAATACCGGGAATTGCCGCATTTTCTGCAGGTTGCAAACCCACTATCTTGATATCTGGGTTCTTTTCTTTCAGAAACCTGGAGTTTCCCATAATGGTACCTGTCGTTCCCATGGCACTGACAAAGTGAGTAATTTTTCCATGAGTTTGCTCCCAGATTTCAGGCCCCGTCCCGCAATAATGAGCCAAGGGGTTGTCATCGTTCGCGAACTGGTCGAGGACAATGCCCTTGCCTTCGGCCGCCATTGACTGCGCCAGGTCACGAGCGCCCTCCATACCTTCTTCTTTGCTAACATAGAGCATTTGTGCACCGTAAGCTTCCATTGAGGCCTTCCGTTCCATGCTAGCGTTGTCTGGCATAATCAGGATCATCTTGTAGCCCTTGATTGCCGCAGCCATCGCTAAAGCAATCCCCGTATTGCCACTCGTTGCTTCGATTAAGGTATCACCGGGCTTTATCTGCCCTTTTTCCTCTGCCCTCTGAATCATACTTAAAGCAGGCCTATCCTTCACCGAACCTGCAGGGTTATTACCCTCAAGTTTGACTAGCAGGATATTAGTTGTCTGACCAGGTAAACGCTGTAACCTGACGAGGGGGGTATTTCCAACATAGTCTTCAATCGTAGGAAATTCGTTTTTTGCATCACTCATTGGGAGTAAAATTCCTGTTCAATATTCTGTTTACAGAGTATGTATTAATTCAATGCGCCCAGTCTAGAATGCCTAATTCACAGACAAGACAATAAAACGACACTAGATCAAATTAGCACCGTTTAATCATACTAATTTCTGTAAAGCTTGCTATGGCAGTCCATCGTACAATTGTCCATAATACATAGTTCATGATATACCACACGGCCTGACAAAGCCTTATATTATATAAGTTTAAATCCATGAAACCTATCAAGCTCAAGTCTCGCATCGCACTGATTGCCTCCTTGCCTCTAGTATTAATATTTCTTGGCTTAGGCCTAGTATTAGCCGACCACAGGCTAAATGTCGTTGAAAAACAGTTTTTCCAACAGCTAAGTCTATTAACCCAGACCAGCGCCAGCATCACAGCTCAACACTTGCGAAACAAAGCCACGCAAAAAGATGATGAAAAGCAATCAGAACTAAACGATCTGAATAAATACTTTGACACGCTACTTGCTTCCCCCCTTATCGAATCGATTACGCTACTCAATTCAAATCATAAGGTCTTAAAACACCGAGGCACTCAGCTATCCGCACGACTTAACCCAACAACCTTTCCCACAGTCAGCCCAAAAATTATCGAGACAGGCAATGAAAACATTTTCGTCATACCGCTGAATACTGAAAAGCGCTCAGCCACTCTTTCATCTTTGACTCAAAGTAGACTAAAAAAACAAGTTGGCCCAAGCACCTATCAACAGGAACAGAGTAAGGCATGGTTATTAATCAACACCAACCGGGGCTCCATGAACCAAGAAATCGGCAACACAGTCATGAAGGCTATCTGGTTAATGTTAGTCGGCGCAATCCTTTGCTATTTCTCTGTGCGTTTTTTGATTAAACAAATAATAGCGCCAATTAAAGAAATTGGGCTGCATTTAGGTAAGCTGGCTGACGGCAATTCCGACATACACATTCAAACTGTTTTCCCTAGCGAACTTAACCAGCTGGCTCACAGCGCTAATCAGTTAGGTGAGCGCTTGAGCCAAACTCAATCTGACATGACGCAAGAAATTGAACAAACTACAGAAGACTTGCGAGAAACTCTCGAAACAATTGAAATTCAGAACGTAGAGCTCGATATAGCGAGGAAGCAGGCTGTTTTGGCAAACCGAACCAAGTCAGAATTTTTAGCCAATATGAGTCATGAAATTAGAACACCACTGAACGGCATTATTGGTTTCACCAACCTCTTACTTAAAAGCAACCTGAACAAACGACAAATAGACCACCTTAGTACAATCAAAAAGTCTTCAGAAATTCTGCTACTAATCATAAATGATATTCTCGACTTCTCAAAAATAGAAGCCGGTAAGCTATTGCTAGAAAAGGGTACCATTGAATTTCGGGAGCTTATCGATGACGTGGTTGCTATGCTTGCACCGACGGCTCACGCCAAGAATCTGGAGTTGGTTCACCTACATTACCAAGACGTCCCCAGGGCCATTATTGGCGATCCTCTGCGCATCAAACAAGTTGTCACCAACCTGGTCAATAATGCAATCAAGTTTACCCAGGCTGGTGAAGTCTTAGTCAGGGTGATGTTAGCCGATGACGAAAATGACCTCAGCCGCGAGTCTGTCAAAGTGTCAGTGACCGATACAGGCGTTGGTTTGTCTCGCGCCCAACAACACTCGATTTTTAACGCCTTTTCCCAAGCTGACGCCACAACTGCGAGAAACTTTGGCGGCACAGGTTTAGGGCTCGCGATATCCAAGAACCTAATTGAGCAAATGGATGGTGAAATTGGCTTTGAGAGTGAGCTTGGCAAAGGCTCTACATTCTGGTTTACCTTACCCATAGAAAAACCAGGCAACGAGCTTGAACAGCTCCCAACCCAAGAGCAGCTAAGAGGCAGCCATATAATATGCTACGAACCCAAAGGGTCCGCCAGACTTGCAATAGAGCATATGTTCAACTCCTGGGGTGTAGACTACCAGTTTGCCGAAAGCAAATTACAACTGATAACCCTGGCAAAAGTTGCTGAGACCCAGAAAGATCATCGCCGACTAACCTTGGTGAGTCTGGATAAAAGCCAGTTAGGCGTCCCTGAATACACCTCGATCATGCAAACCCTTCAATCACTAGGTCAACGAGTTTTGCTCATTACGCCGACCCTAGAAGACTACGATACCGAAGCCATTCAAAGCGCCAGCGCACACTTGGTGAAGCCGCTCACCCGACAGCGTTTTTACAATGAGCTATGCGAACTAAGCATGGAAAACTACACTAAAAAAAGCATCTTGAAAAAGCTCACAACCCCTATTTCAACGCCTATTAAAAAAGATAGACAACCAATTCTTGTCGTGGATGATAATGATATCAACTTATCGTTAGTGGTCTCAATTCTGGAAAGCATGGGGATACAAGCAGAGTCCGCTAATGACGGCTTTGAAGCAATCAGCAAATGTCAGGAGACCTCGTACAAGCTTATTTTTATGGATATTCAGATGCCAGGAATGGATGGTGTTGAAGCGATGAAGCGCATCCGGCAGATTAATCAGCAGTATAAAACAGCAACGATCATTGCACTGACTGCCTACGCCCTTCCCGAAGAACAACAAACCTTTCTCAACCAGGGTTTTCAAACACTTATCACCAAACCAATTGATGAAGAAAAGCTCAGTAAAACAATCACAGAATATCTTCCCGAGCTAGCCAGTGACCTAGGTCAGAAGCAAGCTACTACGTCTATGCCTGCATCGCCCAAAGACAATAGCCCAGTTCACTTACCGGAAACAAATAATACCACCCCAGACCCTCGTCAATCTCAGGCTATTCATTCATCACACACGCCAATTAAAATCATCGATATAGAAGAAGGCGTGAGTTTGTGTAACGGTAACCAAGATCTTGCGGAAACTTTCTTAAAAAAGTTTTTGGAAAGCTTACCAGGTGAAAAAGAACGAATTGAGCAGCTATTCCAAAACAATCAGCTCGAACTACTTGAAGAGTCTGTCCACAAATTACATGGCGCCTGCCATTATTGTGGCGTTCCAAAGTTAAGAAAAACAGTAAAAGATACCGAACATGCTTTAAAAACTTACGAGCGACAGTTGGATACATACATAAATGAGCTTCTCGAAGACATTCAGCGAGTTCTTGATACGGCTAATGAATTGAAGCTAATCCCCTCTTGAGTCACCAGCTAAGCGCTATGCGGATCACACTCTGAAACATAGGCGCTTTTTTAAAAGCCTCGAATTAGATATATTAACTCGGTTAACTCAACCCGAAAGGATTATTAACTTTGGATGCGAGCTATGATCAAGCTCCGAATGTGTAAGTGCATCCAAGTTCAACGATATGGAATACGTTAGAGCTACTAACGTAATTTGCTAAAAAGGTTAATGCAGCTTATGTCCTCACGTCGCTCTCCGCTCCCCAAAACCATTTCGATTATGGTTTTCCTATTTTTGCTAGGCACCCTACAAGCATGCGGACTCCCCGAAGAACAAGGTGGCACTGATGGTAGTTCCAGCGATTTAGATTCTGATAGCGATACCGCACGAGACCCAGATTTAACCCTCGGAAAAACTCTGATAATCAACGCAGAACGACTAGACGGTTCAACAGACCTAAGCCTAGGTCAAATATCCTTAGTTTCACTAAATGCCGACTTCAACGAAACCTCTGACGGCAACCTCCCCACCTGGGACGTAACGAGACTTGAGGACTCCAGCAACATCCAAATGTTTATCGAGTCCGATTACATTGAACAAATTAACCACGTAATAAAAATCCGCTATAGTGACGATGAAATTTATTACGCAGCCATCCCTTACATCCCAATCGCGGTTAATTCTACTGCACAAGTTACCACTAATATTTTTACTCATTACCTACTCAAAAAGGTATTTGATCAAATTCCCGACTCTAGCGCTTTGTTAACTCACCAACCTTGTCTTACCGATAACCCTGTGATTGGCTGTGATAACCAACCTAGAGCTAAGCAAGACTACTTATCAATGATAAATAATGCTGTTGGCGAGTTTAACTTCGAACTTTCCAACAACAATAATATTTCACAGGCAATAGAAACCTTGGAACAACAAGACGAAATTCGTCACTATGTGGAAGCTGCTGCGACAGAGTTAACCAGAGCAACGAGCCCTTTCGCAAAAGGTACAATGCGCGAAGTGACTGGCCTGGGTTTCGATGAAAATGGCGACGTTTTCTCTACACCTCCACCTTTGCCAAAAACTTATAACAGTGCATTTCTTGCCCTCTCTTTAAGCGATATCAACGCAACTAATAGGAGCGTAGAATCCATTGGCTTTGCTGCATCCAATTCAACCATCGTCGAAAACAGGGAGCTAGCCAATGAACTGCCCGCTTACCCCAAATATCAAAGCACCACCTATTTAACGGACTTACGCCGCGAGTCAGCGCTATTTATCGATATCCCTTATGAACGCACAAGCCTAACCGTGAGAGATATTAACGACAGCGATATTGACCGATCTGAGCCAATCAACGCTTATGCTTCAGCCTCTACGCCCGACTCTTTCTTAAGTAGGGAAGGCAACATATTGGAAGCACGTACATTAAGCCCATCTCAACCGGGTGATGTGACTGATACAAAAGATGTCGCGTGGCAATACGAACCTATTTTCGCCAAGCTCTACCAAGTAAACGAATATGAACCAGACTCGGTTTACTCACCTGTCGAGGAAGAGGAAGATATTGATTATGGAAACGAACCAACTTGGCTAACTGGTGGCAACTTTAGCAAAGCCGCGAACTACATTGTCAAAAATCCAAATACTGAAGATGAAGAATTAGGAGACCAGATCGAAGATATCAATCTTTTTTCATGGGAAGTACACGCTCAGCAAACACCTAGCACTTTTTCCACCAGCTTACTTAATGGCAAAAGCTACGGAGTAATATCCTTCTCTCAGAAGCTCAATGATACAGATAAAATAATAGAAATCTTTGGCGAAACAATGATTTGGAATGCATCTGGTAGTTTTTTCAGCCTGGAGCAGCCTATTAATAACCCCCACTATAGAAGCCATACCCTAGCTCGTCTCGCCAACAACAACTCACAGTCATTGACAACGCAAAGAGGAATTATTGAGGACTCACGCAGATTCTTTAGTGAACTGAGCGAAGTATCAGACCCAAGCAGCGAGACAGGCATTTCAGAGGTAAATAGAGGTATATTGAAGCTCGATGGTGGTCTCGAAGCACCTATTGGTCACGCGACAGAAAGCGGAAGTCATTTTGCGTTTTCCTTCAACACCTCTGATACAACTGTGACTACTGATCGTGGGACAGGAATTATTCTCGGCGTTGAGCTAGAGGAAGTAAGCAGCCCAATCTTTCCCGATACCGACGATGTAATACAGTTTACCTATCATATACAAGGTAATAGCATGACTATTTTGGACGAAACAAACAGTCTACAAAATCTGAACGGATCAACTCTGCATATTACCGATAGACTAAATGCAGGTTCAAGCAATGACTGTCATGCCACACTGCAATTATCGAGAATCTACGTTACTCATACCCTGACCAGCAACCCAGAGACGAACTCCCTCAGCTCTCCGAATCAAGACTCTCAAGCGTCGGTAGAAAGTGACACTTGCCGTGTTACCTTTAACGAGATTGAAATTAGCTTTGCTGATGTGTTGGGGCAAGCTTTAACATTAAAGGGATTTATATCAAAATCTGACGACAGCGCGACTCCAGGGAATCTCCTAACTTTATTATGGCTACAGGAAAACAGCATTGGTTTAGTACTTGCTGGCAAAGATCAGATATTAAAACCAGGCTTCGAATAAAGCCTGGTCGAGAGTAAAATGAAAGACGATATAAACGAAAAAAAGCTAACTAGTAAAATCAAATCTGCCTTCAGCTCCCTTTCTCAGGAAGCTATTACTCACGCACTAATTTTGTATTACACCCTACGCGAACCAAACACTCCAGCATGGGTAAAAACGGTTATTCTCGGAACGCTCGGCTACTTCATTAGCCTTATTGACGGGATTCCTGACTTAACCCCCGTTCTTGGCTACACCGATGACATATCTGTAATGGCTGCGGCAATCGCCACGCTGTCTCGATACATCACACCTGAAATCAAAGCGAAAGCTAAACATAAAACTGATGCTTTCTTTCCAGCTAAAAAAACTGATCAAAAGAAGACTTCAACTGAAGCGCCACCCGATAAACCAGAACAGTAAGCATGAGCACTATCCTCCCACCTATTGCCACCACCTTATTTGCACTATACAGCCAGATTAAATAGATAATGCAGCACCATATTTACATGCGTACGCTGTAATCTTGTACTTGTAGGTGTCTCTCGATAAAATTTTACTAAAATACTATGAGGGGTATATATGCTCAGCTTTCTTCCTGGCCCAGTTAAAGGGGCTATTATTCTGATTTTAGTTATTCTGAACACTTTGCTCTGGATGCCTATTTTAGTCGTTGGCGCTCTGCTTAAGATCATCATTCCCATCAATATCGTCAAAAAAATTGTGACTAAAACCCTTATTGCCTGTGCAACAAACTGGGTTTCTATGAACAACTTTTTTATGGCA
>NZ_LWGJ01000660.1:0-6659 GCF_001635845.1 Oleiphilus sp. HI0132
CATGTTTACCACTCGCTGCAAAAAGGTTTGCATAGTGATAAAGCGTGCGCATACATCCGGCGAACACACCTTCTTCTGGAACATCATGAGCTTTAGGGTCAACCCTTGTTGAAATATCACAACTTATTTCATGCGCCGCTGCAAAAACATGCTCTAGCTCATCTATCTTGCCAAGTTTCTGCTTGACCACACCAAGCGCTAACCCCAAATTCTCATTGGAATCCTTTTTACTGGATGCATTCCCCATAGCAGATAACGCAGTTACCACCTGGGAAAATCCATTATTTGCATTAGCACTTTGAACAAAAAAGTTACTAATGAAGTCAAATGCTGGGCTCAAATATCGATCAGCCTTTTCATATTGGCCATGTTTTAGATAAAACTGTCCAACCTTTTCTTTAGCTGTGACATTGAACAAGTTAGCTTTAGATTGATTAGCTCTCGGTAAATAGGGAGAGATTTGCTTGTATTCTCTATCGTATTCTCCTTCCTCTTGCGATTCACCTCCTTCTAAATAGAATTCTTGTTTCAATTTAGGCATGATGGAGGATAGACGCTCACTTCCTTTAACAACTTCTTCTGCTTCTGCCAGAGATCCCGCTCTTAAATATGCTTTAATTAAGTTGGCTCTTGCACTGAAAACACTGTCGCTTTCGCTATCTTTTGACTCAGTCATAGCAATATTTTCGGCAACCTTCCAGAGGTCTATGGCCTTACTATTGTCTCCTATCGCAAATTCCGTTTGAGCCTGAATAAAAGCGTTTCTCAAGACCGGCGACATTTTAGGCTGCGACGATGCACACCCAATTAATACGGTAATACAAAATATATATACTAACGACAAGCCGTACTTCATAAGTTACATCCTTTTGAACCTTCAAAACTTTAAATAAAATTTGGGCGTATTCTATCCATTTCTAACGATATTTTTGTGACTCCATGCACAATCATTTCGCATCATAGAATCACTATGCACATAACTACCGAAAACTTAAACGCGCTCTTGAAATTCACGACAAACTGAAGAAAAGTAGTCTGTACTCTTGTACTATTAAGCGCTATGTATTTATCTTCAATTATATGGTTCCAAATGAGCAAGGGATTCTCTAATTTAATATCTTCTATAGTGTTGAGCTTTCTCGCAATCACAGCCCACAGCAATACCGATGACAATAAGGCGGCAGCCATAATTATCGATCTAAATGGCAGTACATGCGTAATCCAACACGCTAACTGTAACCCTATAAGCAAAGGCCAGTTTATATATAATCGAAGTAAGTTGTACGTAGAAGGCTCTGTAACGATTTTTGATCTAGACGAAAAAAACTGGAACAAACTACCGTCTGGATCTTATCTAATTACTTCCTCAACTAACCCAGTAAAGGAAAAGCAAATTGTTGAGAATAAACTATCTTCGCTATATACCATACAAAACCGCCCTACAGCTTCGATCTCGACTAGAAATGATTCAGACATTAACACCTGTACGACAGAACAATTCGAGCTTTGCAGAGTTCAAATCAGTAACCAAAATATAGAATCCTTGGCGTCTCTTCTAAACCTAGAATCAGTTAGTATCCCAAGCTACTCCAAGTATCAGAACCTAAATGAATCTGTGAGCAAAAACTCTGCTTTATCGGGCCTAATTGCCAAATCATGCGCCACAGTCGAAGGCTCCACAAGCGCGCCAAACATAACTGATATAGTGATCGAGAGTTCGGGTGGTTCTTTCAAACTATCGCCGTTATCATCAAATTGTGAAAGAGCTTTTCTCAGTGAAAAGGCATCTTTAGATACGGCTATCAAAGACCACTCAAGTAAAAATTATATGTGGGCGTTAATAGCGCTTTATCAAAAATACGACCTGAACTTCAACGCGATAAAGACCTTACAACAACTCAAAAACAGTCCATAAAACCTATCTTAGTCGTAAGAATTAAGCTACCTGCTCTTCAAGCAAGGCCAAGCTAATTGCATACCTAATTTCAGGGTAATCAATTTGCTGCTCGCAGCCTTCGTATATCTCTTTCAAACCATCTGGCCTACCAAGCTCATTCCATACTGTTAGAACCCTTTCTTTCTGATCTTCTGAAGTGAGGCTGGATAACTCTACATCTTCGCCATGAAGAGCTAAGCGAAAAAGATGACTTTTGATCGTTGACACATTTAGTTCACGCGCTTCAGCAATTTCTGTGATCGTTTTGCCTTGTTTGTATAGATCTAAGGTCTCAATATTAGTAGCGGTCAAACTAGGGACAGTAAACTCACTAGAATTATTTTGTTTTGTGGTATGTATTCGCGTGTATTCGGGTGCAAATTCCTTCCCTTCAGTTTCGAACTTGATCACGACAGGCAAAAAACTATCAGCAAATTTATCAACTTTAAGCTGCCCAATACCTTTGATATTTATCAGGTCAGCTGATGTTTTTGGCAATTGCAAAACGATCTGCTGCAAGTCTGCATTCGAAAACACGGTAAAAGCAGGGAGAGACATCTCAGTAGAGATTTTATACCTCAAGCCCTTTAACTCTTCTAGTAAAACCATCTCGTGTTCAGAAAGATCTCTATCAACAAATTTCTTATCTAGTTTTTTCTTTAACTTTTTCTTTGGAGCGTTTTTCACAACTTTCGAAAGTTTCTGAGGCTTAGTAATTCCATTAGCCGAAATATATTCAGCAATCATCTTCACGAATACATCACTATATTTTTCTAATTTGCTCTCTCCGACGCCGCTTATACTACTAAAATCGTCCTTCGAGGAAGGCATATTAATAGCCATGTCTTTCAAAGACGCATTGTTGAAAATCGTGTAAGCAGGTAAATCAGCCTCCTTTGCAATCTTGTTGCGTAGCTCTTTGAGTTTCTCGAGCAAAGTGATTTGCTCTTTAGATAAGTCTGCATCCATAGCAACTTGCTCTACTACTTTCTTCGCCTTTGGATCAGCGAGCCTAGACAGTAATACTTTAGTTTCCCCCTTCAAGACATCATTAGACAGGCTTGTGAGCTGCAGTACATTTCTATTAGAGAAATCAATACCGAGGTATCCTCGATCTATCAACTGGGTGATATATTGAATCCAATCTTTCCAAGACAAGTCAGCGCCAGCGCCATATGTCTTAATTTGATTAAATCCTTCTTCAACAAGCTCACGACGCTTCGATCCACGCAAAACATCAACAAGCATATTAGCCCCAACTGACTTTCCTAGACGATTTAGTCTAAGGCACGCAGAAATTGCTTTTTGTGCAATCAAAGACCCATCGAAAGTTGTTGGAGGGTTTAAGCAGTGATCACAATGGCCACAATGTGCCTCTTTATATTCACCAAAGTAATTAAGAACAAAGTTTGTGCGGCAGCTAGAGGTCTGCGTGAATTCCCACATGCGATCTAGTTTTGAACGTTGAACGTTTCGATGTGACTGATTGGGTATATCATCAACAAACTTATTGAGTGTTGTCATATCATTATACCCTGCGAACAATAGAGCTTCTGCAGCTTCACCATCGCGGCCAGCTCTACCAATCTCTTGATAGTAGCTTTCAATATTCTTTGGCAGATTGTGATGAATAACCCAACGAATATTCGGTTTGTCGATACCCATACCAAATGCTATCGTCGCGCAAATAATCTGTATCTCATCCTTAATAAACTGATCTTGAACGCGAGCTCTTTCTCCGCTTCCCATTCCCCCGTGGTAATAAGCAGCAGCAATCCCTTCTTGTTGCAACTTCGCCGCGACTTGTTCAGTGTTCTTTTTGCTAAGACAGTAAACAATACCCGCTTTCCCCTCTCGTGCTTTCACAAACTTCTTAATTGTCTCTATACGCTTTTTCGCAGGCAACACATCAATTTCTATGTTCTTACGTTCAAAACTAGATAAGAATGTTTTTGCTTCGTAAATGCCAAGCTGGATTTTAATATCTTTTTGCGTGGCCGCATCAGCTGTCGCAGTTAAAGCCACAACAGGAATATTTGGGAATAATCTTATTAATTGGCTAAGTTGCGTGTACTCAGGTCTAAAGTCATTTCCCCACACCGAGACACAATGCGCCTCGTCTATCGCAATCTGATCGACCTTGATAGATTGAATCCATTGCATAAATCCCCAGGTAAGTGCCTTTTCTGGTGACACATATAGTAATTTGATATCACCGTAAGCTACACGCTCTTGAATAATTTGGATATCAGCCTCGCTACATGAACTATTCAAAGCTTCTGCTTTAATTCCATTCTCCTTTAGAGAAGAGACTTGGTCTTGCATAAGTGCAATAAGTGGAGATATGACTATTGTTAAACCTTCTAAAAGTATGGCCGGCAGCTGATAACAAATAGACTTACCGCCACCCGTTGGCATAATTACTAAACTAGATTCATGGTTGAGCGTACGATTTATGACGTCTTCTTGATTTAAGCGAAAAGAATCGTATCCGAAATACTTCTTTAAGGTTTCGTGCGTGCTAGTTGTCTTGATATCCATGTTAAATAACCGTGTTCTTTATAGTAATGAAGCTCTAACCTACCGCCATAGTTTTCAAATACCTTACAAGCCAAGTAGGTTGTATCGCGTATGTCGTAACGCTTGAGATAATCTTACGAGTTAAGAGCTATGTCAGTTAGGGACATTAGACGGACAGTTAATCTGAGATTCCATATGCTGAGCATATTCATAAAGTTCTCGATAAGCTTCCTCGCCTTCGGATATCGTTTTAATGTAATAATTTCTAACTACCAGCGCGGTAATACTAGAGGTAAAAAGTATCACAAGAATATCGGTGATCAGTTCTGCTAATTGCATTTTGACACCTCTTTCTGACTATCAATTATTTCCTTTTTATTGTTAAGCAGCCGAGGAACAACGACTAGGTCTAAATGATACTTTGCTAACTCCTTCAGTGTGAAAGCCTCTGCATTCTTTAGAATCTGCTCCAAAGCCTTATACTTTTCAAACCACTCTCGATCACTGGCGGGATAGAAAGTATTTACAAAGTCTGCACCGTCTTCGATAACGACCCTAACTTTTGCATTATTAAAGTCGACAAGTTCAGCCCAATAATGCCCTCTACCCTCAAACCCATCAACATATCCCATTTTTAGAAGACGAATCGTATCGTTTTCACGGACCTCTCCACTTAATTTAGACTGATTTAATATCCCATAACGTAAAGCTAATGTTCTATTCGGATGCCCAAAACATTTATACAGTAAAGGTTCATCCTTACAAGAAAATCTGCGCGAGACCGCTGACTTAGCAATTTCTTTGCTTAGGCCAGACGAGTCATACCTATCAGTACTTGCATTCTTTGCGATCTTTAGGAATAAAAAGGGCACAAGTCCTATTAATATCGCAATTGGTAGAAATACCAACATTATTCGAACAACATCAATCATTTTTTAATCTCCATATAATTTTTGAACCGATGAACTTACTTTCATCTAGGCGGCTTTTAAATCCTTTAGTGTGCTTTCAACACTGCAGTGGTTCACAATCCGTGATTTAGCTTGGTAAGACAGGATATACCTATTTAACTCGCTTAAATTAAGCACTGGCACATTCCCTGAATGTCTAACTCGTACAGAAGAATCTTGGTTCGAGAATACAACCACACCTTGAACCCACGCTCGGCCGTTCTTTTTCTTCAAATCATCAGAAAGTAACCAAACGAGCTTCTTAACTTGTGCGATTGGGTTACGCATCGTTTTAGAATAAGGCGTACCGCCTCGACCTACCTTTTGTACATGCCAATCTTTATCACCTTCTGTTCCATAAATTGAGCCGTTATTGTGTTTCACTTCAATCACAAAAACTGTATCGGGCCCCATTACAATAATATCAGCCTCGTTAAAGCCCGTTCGTGACTTTTCGTTCGGTAGGTCCACTTGGTTATAAATCGTGTATGAGTCAGGTAAATGGCTTAACACATTCATGGTTATGTCTTCACCAACTGCTCCAGCTCTAAGAGTTTGACTGCCGTTTTGGGAGCCCCAAGAAATCAGAGCAAAAACCATGACTATGGCTGCCGCTACTGGGTGTAAAAACAAGGCACCTAGCGCTAATATCAGGCCGACGATCATAACCCCTTTACGACTTTTTCTTTTTTGCGCATCTGCTTCTATTGTTAATTTATTGCTTGTTACGTATTCCAGGTTTGCCATGTTTACTTCCTTTTATTTCAGATTAGTGCTCGGTTCTTATTACGAATAAACTTTTTCGTCTACTCGTTGAATTGGAAATAATATTACTGTGCAGCCTGCAACAAAGTTAGGGACAAGTGAGGGACACGAGTGTTTGGTGTTATAGACACACAAATAGAACCAAAAGAGAAACCAGCTATAAGCATTGGACCTGGATAACCAATGCACGCTGCAAACTTGACTAATAAGGTTTAACTTAAGCATTGACCTTATGAGGCTTTTAACCCTGGAATTACCCCCCTGTGTCAGGATAGTTGTCGCCTCTGTTAATTTTTAATAATTGAATAGGAGGCGGTAAGAGAATATGAGTGAAGCATTATTCAAAAGAGTTTAAAGAAGCCATTGTTAAGAAGTGGCTTGAAAGTGGGTTATCATTAAGAACGTTTTCAGCCCAGGAAAACATAAACCTATCCACCTTGTATTCCTGGCGAGATAAATTTCAATTACCAGGTTCAAGTGTGACAAAA
>NZ_LWGJ01000661.1:0-896 GCF_001635845.1 Oleiphilus sp. HI0132
CGCTCACGACCATATCCGCATCGAGCAAGACGATCACGTTATCCTCTTCCTGGTCGATAAGAAAAGAGTTCGCGAAGTCGAGAAGCTGTTCCAAGTCGGACTCGCTTTTTTCTAACCCTGTTTTAGTAGTTTTTTGGGAGATACAACCGGATGCATTTGTCTACAGTCAGCCGAATTCTAGGCATCCTGCTGATGATTTTTAGCCTGACCATGCTCCCGCCGATCATTGTTTCGCTCATCTATAACGATAATCAGCTCCATGCCTTCCTCGATGCTTTTGTTATTACGCTAGGCTTAGGGCTAATCATCTGGCTGCCTGTTCGAAACCATAAAAAGGAGCTTCGTGTACGAGATGGTTTTATCGTAACGGTTCTCTTCTGGCTGGTGCTCAGCCTGAGTGGTTCAGTGCCCTTATATTTATCTGACTCCCCTGATTTACGCTTCGTTGATGCTTACTTTGAGTCCCTATCGGGGCTAACCACCACTGGCGCGACCGTCATTACCGGGATAGATGACCTGCCCAAATCTATCTTGTGGTACCGACAACAATTGCAATGGCTTGGCGGCATGGGCTTGATCGTACTGGCTGTCGCCATTCTTCCAATGCTAGGCATTGGTGGTATGCAGCTATACCGAGCAGAGACTCCCGGCCCGGTAAAAGACAGTAAATTAACGCCTCGAATCACCGAAACCGCCAAAGCTCTTTGGTATATATACCTCGGGCTAACAGTCGCTTGCGCGCTATCTTACTGGGCCGCTGGAATGACCCTGTTTGACGCCATAGGCCATAGTTTTTCGACCATCGCCATCGGCGGCTATTCAACCCATGATGCCAGTATTGGCTATTTCGATAATAGCGTAATTGAACTAATCGCCATCTTCTTTATGTTTATCGC
>NZ_LWGJ01000662.1:0-1083 GCF_001635845.1 Oleiphilus sp. HI0132
ACTGCGGGCATTAGGTTTGGCCTAAGCGTGCCTCGTCTTTGTTAAATTGATCCTTCAGGGCTTAACGCCCTACGAAGACCGCATCACGACGCTCGATAAATGACTGAACTCCCTCATTCATATCTTCTGACTCAATGACGGGCTTTAAGCTAGGAAAAAGTTGCTTTATGGCCGATGCCTCGCCTTCTTGTCTTGCAAGCTTAGATGAAGTCAAGCTTCCACGTACAGCCAAAGGAGCTGCCTTAGCGATCTTCTGTGCTAGCGCTAAGGCACATTCTAACTGCTTCCCTGGCTCACATATTTCCTGAATCATTCCCATGCGATACGCATCAGCGGCCGACCACTCGTCACCCGTGAGTAAATATCGTTGAGCATTGGCCCAACCCATTTCATTCTGTAACCGTATCGTTGCCCCACCACAGGCAAACAAACCACGCTGAACCTCCAGCTGAGCAAAGCGTGCATTCTCCGAAGCAACTCTGATATCTGTATTGAGCATCATCTCAACCACCCAGGTATAGCTATAACCTTGCACCGCCATAATAACAGGCTTCGACAAGCTTGGGCCTGATAATGCAAAGGGGTCTATGGTTCTCTCAGGCAAAGGCGGCAAGCCTCCTGATTTAAGAGGCTCTAACCAATCAGTGAGCTCCAAGCCAGCTGAAAAATGTTCTCCCTCTGCGTAAAATACGGCAACACACAAATTATTATCATGCTCCAGCTGGTAATAGGCTCGTGCAATATCGTGATACATTTCGACCGTTAGCGCGTTATACTTTTCCGCTCGATTAACCTTGATCAATAAGATCGAACCTCTTACATCGACTTCAATATAGCTCACTTTTTCCTCCGCTTTCGAATTTGGTTTATGTCTCAAGGTCTAGAACCAGTTTGGCTGCATTTCAAAACAGGTATCGTCTCGCCCCAAAAGTAGATCTGCTTCGTGCTTAGCTAATGGTAATTGCCATTTAATATAATATTGAGCAGCCTGGAGTTTGCCACGGTAAAACGAAAGCTCTTCATGGTTTGCGGGCTCAGTTTCGGCAATCCCCTTTTCTGCCGCTAAGGCCTGGCGTAACCACA
>NZ_LWGJ01000663.1:0-619 GCF_001635845.1 Oleiphilus sp. HI0132
AATATATAGAGTAAGTCGAGTTCATACATGGCGTTTTCCCTAAAGGCTTGGTGTGACAAAAAATAAAGCTGGGCATGGTACTGTAAATTTTTGCATAATGCACCGCTGTATNTGAACTTAAGAAGACCGAAAAACACTTAGCCAAGATGAACCAAAGCAACTATCAAGCTGATGTGCAATCATCGGTAGAACACTGCCTGCGGCAGGCAGAACATCACCTTAAGAAAAGCTTCGTTTATCACAACCTTTGCTTTCTTCTAAAGGGGCAAGCTGCCGGCCAGTTTGTCGTCACACAAAACGCTTTTAAGACTTATCGATACAAGCTTCGATTTAATCAGGCGCTCTTAAATCAAAACCAACAAGCCTTTATCGAAGAGGTTGTACCTCACGAATGTGCACACCTCATCGTCTATCAGTATTTTGGTCGCTATCATGAAGGCAAGAAGGTAATGCCGCATGGACGACAGTGGAAGCAGGTTATGTCAGAAGTATTTAATGTTGAGCCAAAGGTAAGGCATAACTTCTCAAGCGCGAAAAGGGCACGACGAACCTTTGCATATATTTGTGCATGTCACGATCGAATTCATGATTTGAGCGCAATTCGACACAATAGAATCGT
>NZ_LWGJ01000664.1:0-783 GCF_001635845.1 Oleiphilus sp. HI0132
GGATTACGCCAGCCTACTCGGCTAAATTGGATTTTATAAAAATCAGAGCTGCTATCCAGTGCGTTTTGATAGTCGCCATACTCGTCTCGTATCGAACGACCAATGACTTGCGAAAGGTCGCGCTTAACGATCAGCATTGCTTTTTGAATTTGATTCAGCTCTTCGAGATGAACCTGAGTACGATCACTACTTGTGATCGCTGAGTTCAATACCTGCCAGGCGCCCAAACCAATTAATGCAGTAATACCTATCGCGATAAGGACTTCTAGCAATGTGAAGCCTTGTTGAGATGCAAGGGCTTGCTTGATTTTGGTGGAATCCAGCATTAGTAGCGCCCTAACATACTGGAAAGTGTTAGTTTTTTGCTCTTATCGCCACTCTGCTCATCGATAAGATAGACATCTACGTCGAGCTTGTTGATATCGGCATTTGCTGTTTTGCTAACCTTAGAAACCACCTGCCATTCTTGATTCGCAAACTCGATCTCTTCTTTATATTCTTTAATTGCAGGCAGTGATTTTGAAAGCTGAAGCTCTGTGATCTTATTTTCCGCAATCCAAGAAGCAACTATCTTATGCCTTACGTTAAAATATTGGCTAACGGTTGATGCCGTCACCTCTTGTTGAATCATGGCTACCGAGACGAAGACCAGCATAGCCATCATTACTTCTAAAAGTGTGAAGCCCGCATGCTTGGTTATCTTAGAAAGATTACGTTGCCTGATAGACCTATGCATTAGCCTGCATCCTCATCCTGTTGCAGGAAGGGTACAACAATCTCACC
>NZ_LWGJ01000665.1:0-955 GCF_001635845.1 Oleiphilus sp. HI0132
TGTCTAGAGCAGTTGACCAGTTTGTGTTAGTGACGGGGAATAAGATCTTTAACGATAATAACTCGAATATTGGAGCCTTGGTGCGTTATATCAATTATCAAACGATGGGCAAGGCGCTGATACCAAGTAAAAAGTCATCTGTTTTTGATATGCTCTATTCAGAACAAAGCGTGCAGCGTCGAGAGTTTTTAGCCCGACATAACAAAGTTTCCATTTACCATTCAGAAAATCTCATAGATGTTCTCTTGAGAGAGGTCTTATCCTTAGAGGCTTTCCAAGATTTAGATTATGTGCTTCATGTTCAGCTAAATGACATTGTAAAAGATACGTCAGAGCTAACTTATGAACAAAGTAAATTTGTGAAGAATCCTTGGTCGCATGTAGATTTCTTGATTTATTCGCGAATCGATAAGAGCCCTGTTTTGGCAATCGAGGTTGATGGCTTCGAGTTTCACGAAAATAATGCTGAACAGCGCGGGCGAGACACGTTGAAGAACCAGGTTCTGCAGAATATTGGATTAAGGTTGTTAAGGCTAAAAACCAATGAGTGTGACGAAAAGGAACGCATAGTCGCTGCACTTGAGCGAGCTGCCAAAAGGCAAACTGTTAGTGACTCCCAAGATAATAGTACCAATAGTAAAAACTCTGATTGGGAAAGGGTCAAACGCTACGCGGATGAAGTAGTTATGGACCTAGTAGATTATTTAGAGTCTCAGGCTTGTGTTGATGTTCCTACAGTGGGTTATGAGCTGTGTGATGGCAACGGGGAAATTTTATGTGAATCAGAGCTTGCTTGGGAGAGTTATAAAGTAGCGTTGTTAATCGACTACCAAATGGATGAGGGCGAAGAGTTATTCACAAAACAAGGTTGGACGGTTGTAAGTATTGATGAGAAACCTGAGGGCCTGTTAAGTTTGTTAGCGTCAAAGGAAGCTGCTTGATGGATATTAAAGTC
>NZ_LWGJ01000666.1:0-862 GCF_001635845.1 Oleiphilus sp. HI0132
TATGCTGCCAGAAACAGAAGTGAGTTTTGCGCCCGTATCAGATAGGTTTTCTAGCGCGTATGGCTGCCCATTTAATTCAGCAGTTAACGCGTAAGAATCGATGAAATTATTAAATCGCTCTGAACGAATTTGTTCAATAGGCTCGGCTTGAGCTACAGTTGCGTCATGCATGTTATTGTTGTTCCCAATATGTGCGGTTATATAGTTGTTATGAGCAAATAATAATCAGTGTCAGATAAAACCACAATCATCAGGTTAGGTATTTTAGTTATGTTTCGATGGTTAAAAGAAAAAATCATATCAGCAACTAAGCAGCAACCGACGCATCTAACAAAAGATGTCCCTCCTTCTTCAACCAAGTCCGTCACCATACCTCGCGATCCAATACCTACCTCACCATGGACAGACCTAGATGCTTCATGGTCAACACTATCTGAGATTATTCAGCATCAAGTGGAAGAAGCTGACCAAAGAGCCGATAAACGACTAAGACAAGGTGGTATCCACGGTCACTTCAACCCGGGCAGAGATATGAGTGTGGGTGTATCAAGGCTGAGGCGGGAAATCGAAGAGTATCGTTTTGATGAGTGCAGCAGTCCAGGCGATAACGCCTACGCGCTTCTGGAAGAAGCCAGGAAGCTAGGTGAAGGCGTTAAACGCTACGATGAAGACGGTTTTGAGTCAGATGCGATATTGTTTACTGTGAAGCTAATTCATAAACAGATTGAACAAGAGCTAGGTTCTGAAAGGGAAATTCAGAATAATTAGGCGCATAATAATCTCCTTACCCTGACAGAAAAGGAGGTGTGCCATGCCGTTTCCTGATTACGTACTCCAAGCAGAGCCGTGGAATAAAGGTAAG
>NZ_LWGJ01000667.1:0-869 GCF_001635845.1 Oleiphilus sp. HI0132
CATAGTAAAGACATGAGTAAGACTTCTGACAACGCAACTGAAAACGACACTGTAGTCGACCAAGGCCAGCCTCTAATCAGCCATCTGATAGAATTGCGCACACGCCTCCTGCGTTCTGTGCTTTGCGTTATATTGATCTTCGCAGGCCTTTACTATTTTGCCAACGATATCTACCTGATTGTCTCAGAGCCACTTAGGGTCTTTTTACCCGAAGGTAGCACCATGATCGCGACCGATGTCGCATCACCCTTCTTTACCCCCTTCAAACTGGCTCTAATGACGGCACTGTTTATATCAATGCCTTATGTGCTCTTTCAAATATGGGGTTTTATCGCACCTGCACTCTATGAGAACGAAAAACGGCTCGCCTATCCTTTACTGCTATCGAGCATAATATTGTTCTATCTCGGCATGGCATTCGCTTACTTTGTCGTCTTTCCTTTAGTGTTTGGCTTTTTCACCAGTGCCGCACCTGAAGGCGTCACTGTAATGACCGATATCAGTCGCTATCTTGACTTCATTCTAAAGCTATTCTTCGCATTTGGTTTAGCCTTCGAAATCCCAATCGCAACCATTATTTTGGTTGCGGCAGGTATTACCAGCTCAGCTAGCCTAAGTGAAAAACGCCCTTACATCGTGGTTGGCTGCTTCGTTATCGGTATGTTATTGACGCCTCCAGATGTTATTTCGCAAACTCTTTTAGCAGTTCCAATGTGGGCTCTCTTTGAAGTCGGAGTGCTGTTTTCAAAACTCGTCGAAAAGAAGCGCAACGAAGAACCTGTAAGCGAATAACAATTAGATGAACCTGCTACTGTTATTCCCCGAAAATATGCACAGCGAAACACTGGCTGAGATTTCCGGTCGTCAAC
>NZ_LWGJ01000668.1:0-759 GCF_001635845.1 Oleiphilus sp. HI0132
CGTTTAGGGGCTCTATTTAACTCAATATTTTGTATTGTTTTTCTTTATGTCGACATTTTTTTCTTTCTTAAATTCTAAAATACGCCCGAAAACAGCCTTCAAATGTCAAATTCTGTTAAAAACCCTTACATTTCTGCCTAAAGGTTACTCTCCGTAACTTTTTGTGAAAGCAATCACGGTAAATAGAAATCAAAATACATATTATGATCTCACTGGCGAGCAACACAGCTTGTTAGAAAAAAATGAAATCATATAAATCAAATGATCGCGTTAAGACACATAAGTCTAAGACAGTTTTAACGTAACCTAAATATTAGGAGAATAATATGAAAGGCCTGAAAAAAATCGCACTAGTTTCTGCAATCGCTGCTGCTTCTGCTGGCGCACAAGCTGAACTTAAAGCTCTAGACGACTCAGCAATGGGCGAGCTAACTGGTCAAGCTGGTTTGACTATCGATCTAGAAACTAAAGTTTCTATCGGTCAGTTCATGTATAAAGATGCTGGTAGCCTATTCATCAACGACATCAGCATCGGCGGCAACGCAAACACTGGTGACGATAACCTAGCAAACGACACTGACATGATTGACAATATCCGTATGAACATCGATATTGCTGGTTCTGCTGCTACTGGCGAAAACATTTTAGATCGTGGTTTGTCTGATTTTTACGGTGCTGAAGGTCTAGCTGCATTGGCTCTAGCATACGGTGCTGTAGATGACGGTCGTCTAGCTGGTTTGGCTGGCGGTATCGAAGCTA
>NZ_LWGJ01000669.1:0-782 GCF_001635845.1 Oleiphilus sp. HI0132
AAGGCTTTGGTATAACGGTCACCATAGTTAGGCGGTATCTGCATGCCTAGCAATATTACTTGGGCTCCAGCCTCTTGTGACATCACAGCCATCGCTTCTAGGTTATTACGAATCTGCCTAACCGGGGTTCCTCGTAAACCATCGTTTCCGCCAAGTTCAATAATGACGATAACGGGCTGATGAGTTGATAAGGCCTTACCTAAACGATAACGGCCACCGGTAGTGGTATCACCGCTGATACTTGCATTGATCACGCGATAGTTATCGCCCAGCTCACGCTGCATCAGCGCTACCCAGCCCTTACTCTTATCCAAACCAAAGGCCGCGCTAATACTGTCACCCACCACTAGAATGCTTGCAGCCTTTTGAACTGGAACAGTATTTTTTACCGGTAACGGTTTTTCTATTTCCGCCGCATACGTTAAGCTGCTTAGTAGAAGCAGGCAGCCAATAATAAAATAACGACCTAGCTGCATGTGCATCGCAAACCCCATTCTGTTTAGACAACTATTTTGTGATTGAATATGCCTGAAAATAGCACTCAAGAAAATCTCCTACTGAAACTCAATAATGTATGTAAGTCGGTCAATACCGGTTCAGAACAGCTTGATATCTTGCAAGGCATTCAACTTGAAATCAAGCAAGGAGAATCTGTCGCCATCGTTGGCGCGTCAGGTAGCGGCAAATCAACAATGCTAGGAATTATGGCCGGGCTTGATGAAAGTTCATCAGGCGAAGTCTACCTCTTGGGCGAAGCATTACACCAGTTAAATGAAGATCAA
>NZ_LWGJ01000670.1:0-581 GCF_001635845.1 Oleiphilus sp. HI0132
GCTGCAATTGAAGCGGCCCGTGCAGGGGATCAAGGTAGAGGATTTGCTGTCGTGGCTGATGAGGTTAGGACACTGTCCAAAAAAAGCAACGAATCAGCTCAGAAGATTAGAACTTTGTTAGACAAAGCGAGTTCTGATGTCAAAGCGGGTGCTGAAGCAGTCAATATGTCGGGCTCCGCGCTAGATAAAGTCGTCATTTCGGTAAAACAGGCGGCGGGGAATATTTCTACCGTCTCAGATTCAATGAGCAAGCAACGTACGCAGATTGAAGAGATTGTTCTGGAGAGTAAGAATGTTGAAGATATTAGTCGAACAAACGCCGACGCGGGGCAAACTTTGATGGATGCAAGTCAGGGGCTTTCAGAATTAGCGCACGAGTTATCAATCATGGCAAAAGATATGAATACCCTAGTAAGAAGCGCGTAGTGATCGCAGCTAATATTGAACACAGTTGAGCACGGTGACTAGTACAATCGGTATCCAACCAAGCTTGTCATCCGCTGAAAACATATTGACATTAAGAACGCCATCGACAGACCGGGTTCAACATTGATGAACCCGTCTATCTCGCTTTACTTAAC
>NZ_LWGJ01000671.1:0-10573 GCF_001635845.1 Oleiphilus sp. HI0132
GATGGAGAAGGCACTTTAAACTCAAACTGAGGTTTTTCGATAGTAATATTGAAACTAAAGTTTGTCTCTATCGAGCGGGAGAAAATTCTCCTTCCACTATCGGTACCGGCTTCTAAAAGCTGAGTTTCAACGCTTGTTTGCATACTTGCACTTAGCTTTGCAGAGCCAGTGCTTTCAGCTATCTTACTGGCATCTAGCGAGCGGTGCCGCGACAGCCCACCATCGTTTAGCTTGTCAATGTTATCTAATGCGTTCATACAAAACCCTCTAAAATCCGGTTGACCTCATAGCTATTATCGTCCGCAAAAAGATTTTCTTTAGGCATTCTTTTATAGAAAAGACATCTAAAGCAAGAATCTGTTATATTCCACGCAATTCACCAACTTAATGCGATTACTATGAATAAATTCCCCGAACCAAGCGACCAATACATGCCCGCCACACTCCTTCGGCGACTTCTTGCGTTTTTTTATGACAGTATCTTATGCATAGCTCTCACCATGACCATCACCATGATCTATATGGCGATTAGCCATAGCCTTATTGGTGCCGAAGAGTACAAGCAAATTAATGAGTCAGGCCAATCGCTTAAGGACCCACTACTATCCTCAACGCTTTTTATTTCCCTATTTCTGTTTTTTGGTTATTTCTGGACTAAAACCGGACAAACCCTTGGAATGCAGGTTTGGCATTTACGCATACAAAATGAGGACAACACATCAATCAGCTGGAACCAAGCCCTTGTCAGGTTCTTTGTCGCCGGAGTTTCCATTGCCGCATTCGGTCTTGGCTACCTTTGGGTATTCATCGATAAGAAAAATCGAACCTGGCAATGCATCGCATCTGAAAGCAAAGTTATACGAATTCCAAAGCGCAGCTAGACTCTAAATAAGTCAAACCAGCTTTCTCAGGTCAAAAAAAAGCTCTCGACATAATCGAGAGCTTTTTAGACAACAAACAAAAAATTAATCGTGAGCAGAGATAATCCAGTTTGTAGTCGACTCCATATCAGTAATAAACAACTGACCGATTGACTCACCAGTATCGCCGAATGAGATAGAGTGGATATCAATATCACCCTTGAAGCGCGTATTGATTGCAATACCATCCACAAAAGGATTACTACCAGCAAGCAGACCATCTATATTTAAAACAGCATCTTTAACTGCATAGATTTCACGAATAGAGTGCGCAAAACTAAATGATGAAGTGCCATCCAAACCTGTCAAATCGCCACGCTCATTGTGAATTTCCATGTCAGAAATCTGAACACCGGCAATATCAATATATACATCCAGATCTGTAATCTTAAAGTAACGACCCCAGTATATTTTGGAGTCAGCCTTACCCGTATTACCACCTAGAGGTCCAGATCCATCAAAGCCGTTACCATTGTTCTCAAGATGTAAGTCATCAGGACCTAAGTAACCCTGGATACCTAATTGACTAATCAAGGTAGTTGTACCAGCAGCACCTTGGTCGGGACCCTGACCATCAGTATCTAGACCAGCAGAACCTAGCTCATAACTTGAACTTGCCAAGCCAATTGCATCGATTTCAAGACGAAAGTCGACAGCATGCTCTAGGACTAGCTCTGCAGTATGAAAATCGTCTAATCCAAATCTACCGTCAGCTCTATACTGATCGATACCGCCTTCTGAAGCCCAGCCATCAGTAAAGTCAAAATGGATTACCAAATCACCATCACCATATGTGCGCTTATCGTCAATTACAGCGTTATCACGAGTTGAGTCAATACCGTTTGCAACACTAACAAACGTCGTATCAGTATTCCCATCATTTACATACATCTGAGCAATATCACGCATATTGGAAAAACCATATGCAAGCTCATTATCACCGTCGGTACCATCACCGGCGATGTCAATCTCAAGCCGTAAGTTGTCAAGCATCGTACCTGCAGAGCCCGTACCATTACCCAACGAGTTACCACCCATACGGATACCTTGAATCAACAAATAGCCTGCATCGTGATATGCGAACTCTCCGATCTCCCACTGACTTTCTACATCAAGAGTAAGACCTGCCTGACCCGTGACGTCTTGTAGACTATCTTCATCAAGCATTTGGACTTCGGCCATCACATTTGATGACAAAGCAGAAACTGCCGTCACCAAAGCCAACCTCTTCAAGCCTTTCATTATTGTATTCTCCTACTTTTTTTATTGTGCCGGCCTTCAGCTCTATTTTAGTCCAATCGGGATATATAGACTTTGTACCGTTAGGCGCCCCTTTCTTTCTTAAATACAGCCCGCATCCATGCATACACAAACCTGTGCCAAGGTCCTACAATCCACCCTTGACCCAAGGACTACTACATACGCATTTTATCCAGTCTAGTTGCTGCTTGAATAATACGCGAATTAACAACCTGGTTCAATCATGGAAAGTCTGTGTGAGACACTGCTCTCACTCCAGCTCAACGTGCCCTTCGCAAAAGGAATATCCCTGCTACCAAACATACCGAAATAGGAATAACAGTCGCATAGATTGGATTAAAACCAAACACAATTGCACTCGGCCCTAACAGGTCTTGTGCATACTTGAACAACAGTCCAACCACTACCCCTGAAAACACCCTAAACCCCATCGTGACAGACCTAAGAGGCCCAAATACGAACGATATTGCCACCAAGACCAATACTGCCGTTGAAATTGGCTGAAACGCTTTCTTCCAAAATGACATCATATAAGCGTCAGAGTTTAAGTCCTGAGCTTCAAGATATTGAGAATAAGTATATAAACCCGATATAGATAAGTCGTCGGATGAGACAACCAACACACTAAGCACCGAGGGAGACAAGTCTGTTTGCCAAGTTTTAGTTGGGAAATGATTGACGTAAGTGCGCGCCCCTTTAAAGCTTGTTTCAATAACAGACTCTAACTGCCAAGTACCACGCTGAAAAATAGCACGCTTCGCAAACACACTACTTTCAAGCTGATGATCAGCATCATACCTCTGCAACGACACACCATGAAGCACACCGTTTGATTGCACGGCATTAAAGTGCATAAAAGTATTACCCTCCCGATGCCACACCCCTCTATGACTGGCAACATTTTGCTCTGCCCCCTGGAGAACCGCTCTACGACTCTGAGCTATACCTTCCGTTACAGGAGCAACAAACTCCCCCAAAAACAAACCAATAAGCACAACAACTATTGCAGGCTTCATCGCAAAAAAGACAATCCTTCTGGTCGATACACCCGCTGCACGAATCACCACCAACTCGCTATTTTTGGCAATTGCACCCAAGCCTATCAAGCACCCCATAAACGCCACCAAAGGCAAGTAGTCATATATTCGTCGAGGCAGGGTCGTCAGTACGAACAATGCGGCATCAATAATCCCGTACTGCTCACTCAAATCATTCACTTCCGCCATAAACGCAAACAAAACATCTAACGATAGAACAACCGCCGCAACCAATAGCATGGACGCCGCCACTGTTTGCACAATGTAACGATTAATTCTTCTCATTATTGTTCCCTAGCGCCATATATAATCTGCTAAAAAGCGTTTTCAAAAGTGCCTTATGGTTAATCAAAAATATGCCCTAATATCAGAAATTTGCTGAAGAACGATGCAGTTCATCATTTGGCTTGCTATTCTATGACGATACACGTTTTCAAACCACCTCATTATGTGCTTCAGCACTAATGACCTTCGATACGATAAGAGACAGAAATGAATTACAATATTGTCGATACCGCGATTTCATCACTAAAAGCAGACAGCCTATGCATAGGCCTATACGAAAATCAGACACTATGTGAGCAAGGCAAAGTGCTCGACAAACTTCTTGATGGGCAACTAAGCCAAAGCATATCGCAATTCGACATTGATAGTGATTCAGGAAAAAGCTTCTTCCTACCCCTTCGTAGCGAACACGCTAATAGCGTTATTCTTTTGGGCATGGGAGACAAAAAGAAGTTAAACCTAAGCAGCCTAAACAAGGCCTTCAGCGCATTAGCAAGTCAAGCGAAAAGCGCCAAAGTAAAATCCTTACACTGCTTTTTGGACAATACTATAGATGGCACAGACATTAGCGCCAGACAACTCGCAAACAGTCTCGTTCGCTCAATTTCTGACCAGCATTACACTTTCGATCAGTACAAAAGCAAAAAATCTCCGGCCATCATATTGGAAAACATCAGTGTCGTCTGCTGCACTGCAGACCAACAAGCCTTGAGCGAAGCAACTGTGATCGCTCAAGCTCAGGCGAGAGGCATGGCTACAACCAGAACGCTTGGCAACCTACCCGGAAATGTCTGTACACCTGCTTACCTAGCAGAGCAAGCACTAGCGCTAGCAAGCAGAAGTAATAACTTTGAAGTAAAAGTACTCGAAGAATCTGATATGGAAGCACTAAACATGGGTGCATTTTTATCCGTATCCAAAGGTAGCTCAGAACCAGGAAAAATGATTATCCTTGAGTATAAAGGTGGCAAAGAAGGCGATGCGCCACATATGTTAGTCGGCAAAGGCATCACCTTTGATACCGGAGGAATTAGCTTAAAACCTGGCCCGCAAATGGATGAAATGAAGTATGACATGTGCGGTGCCGCGAGCGTTATCGGTACGATGACTGCAATTGCCGACCTACAACCCAAAATGAATATCGTCTGCATCATTGCAGCGGCTGAAAACATGCCGGCTGGACACGCCTCCAAACCTGGTGATATCGTGACAACAGCTTCGGGTCAAACAGTAGAAATTCTAAACACCGATGCAGAGGGCCGCCTAGTTTTATGTGACGCCCTAACCTACGCCAAAAACTACAAGCCCGCCTCAGTTATCGATATTGCGACACTTACTGGTGCTTGCATTATCGCGCTTGGGCACAGCACCTCTGCCGTGATGGGCAATGACGACACCCTGGTCGATGAACTTCTGCAGTCAGGCAAAGAGGTAAACGATAAAGCGTGGCAATTACCCATTTGGGATGAGTATCAGGAACAGATCGAAAGCCCCTTTGCCGATATTCAAAATATTGGCGGCAAAGGCGCAGGCAGCATTACCGCTGCATGCTTCTTGTCTAGGTTCACCAAAGAATACAAATGGGCTCACTTGGATATCGCAGGTACAGCTTGGGTATCAGGAGGAAAAGACAAAGGTGCAACAGGTCGTCCGGTTCCTTTGCTACTGAACTATCTGTTAAGCAAAGCGTCTTAAATATCTAGCAAGACTATTGAGTTAATTACGACAGCGACAACAAAAGCATGCCCAGAATAGACCTATACCTCTTAAATGAAGCCAACTTTTCTGAGCAAATTGCTTTTTGTTGCCGTTTAACGGAGAAAGCCCTGCAACAACACAGTCGAATTCATATTCAGACTGTGGACGCTATTCAAAACGAAGCACTAAACAGCGCTTTATGGACTTTCAAACTCGAAAGCTTTATTCCTCATAGTCTCGGTCAAAATGAGTCAGAAAGCAAAACCGCGCCAGTCATCATCGATGACAAACCATTAAAGTCATCACTTCAAAAAGACGATTCTTTGCTCATCCTCCTACGAAAGCAGTTACCCGAGCGCTTGGAAGATTTCAGCCGTTTGTGCTTAATCATTCCGAATATTGAAATCGAAATTCAGGACGCACGTACCTTATACAAGCAACTAAAGAGCCTTGGCCATGAGGTTCATATCCACGATCTACGGAAAGCTTAGGGAAGTCTTTGCTTTTTTAAGCAACTATATTAAGCAAGTCCCTAGCTTCAGCTCGCTCACGCCATGTATAATGTCGGCCATTTTTTATCGTATGCCAAGCGAAAGTCAGGCACTCGACCTCTAGCCATTTTTAACGAGTAAGCATCAACGATTATGGATAAGACCTACCAACCTAGCGAAATAGAACAGTCTTGGTATAAAACCTGGGAAGAAAGCGGCTACTTCAAGCCTTCAAATGAAGGCCAGCCCTACACCATTATGATTCCGCCACCGAATGTCACCGGTAGCTTGCATATGGGACATGCCTTCCAGGACTCTATTATGGATGCCCTAACCCGCTATCACCGCATGAAAGGTCATAACACTTTATGGCAGGTCGGTACCGACCACGCGGGTATCGCAACTCAAATGGTTGTTGAGCGCAAGCTTGCTGCTGAAGAAGGCAAAACTCGCCATGACCTCGGACGTGAAGCCTTTCTCGATAAAATCTGGGATTGGAAAGAAGAGTCCGGTGGCACAATTACCCGTCAGCTTCGTCGTTTAGGTGCTTCTGTCGATTGGGACCATGAACGCTTCACGATGGACGATGGCTTTTACAAAGCCGTTCAGGAAGTATTTGTTCGTTTATACAAAGATGACTTAATCTATCGCGGCAAGCGTTTGGTAAACTGGGATCCTAAGCTTCACACGGCTATTTCAGACCTGGAAGTCGAGAACAAAGACAAAAAAGGCAATATGTGGAACCTTCGCTATCCACTAGCCAATGGTGAAAAAACCTCTGAAGGTAAAAACTACTTAGTCGTCGCAACCACTCGCCCCGAAACCATGCTGGGTGATACAGGCGTTGCAGTCAACCCTGAAGATCCACGTTACAAAGACCTGATCGGTAAGTTTGTAGAATTGCCTCTTGTTGGTCGTTTGATCCCGATTGTGGGTGATGATCATGCCGACATGGAAAAAGGCACTGGTTGTGTAAAAATAACACCTGCGCACGACTTTAACGATAATCTAGTGGGTAAGCGCTGCGGCCTAGCGATGATCAATATCTTCGATATTGATGCTGCCATCCTTAAAGAAGCAGAAGTTTACGACACTGAAGGCCAAGCTTCAGATGCTTTCGATACAGCCCTACCCGCAGAATTTGCTGGCTTGGATCGATTTGAAGCGCGTAAAGCCATCATTGCAAAATTTGAAGAGCTTGGCTTATTAGAAAGTATTGATGATCACAATTTGGTTGCACCCTACGGCGACCGCTCAGGTGTTGTCATCGAACCACTTCTTACAGACCAGTGGTTCGTTCGTGCAGGCCCGCTAGCTGAACCTGCAATACAGGCAGTTGAAGATGGCGAGATTCAGTTTGTTCCCAAGCAATACGAAAACATGTACTTCTCCTGGATGCGCGACATTCAGGACTGGTGTATCTCTCGCCAGCTTTGGTGGGGACACAGAATCCCGGCTTGGTACGATGCTGAAGGTAATGTTTACGTTGGCCGCACTGAAGAAGAAGTACGTACTGAAAACAATATTGATGCTTCAGTTGAACTGTCTCAAGACGAAGACGTTCTCGACACCTGGTTCTCTTCAGCACTCTGGACTTTCGGCACACTAGGTTGGCCAGAAGCAACGGAAAGGTTGAAGACCTTCCACCCAACAGATGTTTTGGTAACGGGCTTCGATATTATTTTCTTCTGGGTTGCCCGCATGATCATGATGACCATGCACTTTATGAAAGATGAAAACGGTAAAGCCCAGGTTCCGTTCAAATATGTATACGTAACAGGCCTTATTCGAGACGAGCATGGTGACAAAATGTCCAAGTCGAAGGGTAACGTACTCGACCCGCTCGATATGATTGACGGCATCGACCTTGAATCTCTGGTTGAAAAACGCTGCGGTAATATGATGCAGCCCCAGCTTGCTCAAAAAATTGAGAAGCGCACGCGCAAGACCTTTGAAGACGGTATCTCTGCACACGGGACCGATGCACTTCGTTTTACCCTATTCTCACTGGCTTCGACGGGTCGTGATATCAACTGGGACATGAAACGCCTAGAAGGCTACAGAAACTTCTGTAACAAGATCTGGAACGCTGCACGTTATGTGCTCATGAATACTGAAGATCAGGACTGTGCTCAGAATTCTGACGATTATCAATTATCTTTAGCTGACAAATGGATCATCTCGCGCCTTCAGCAAACCGAAGCATCCATTGAAAAATCTATTGGTGAGTTCCGTCTAGATATGGCCTCACACACTTTGTATGACTTCATCTGGAATGAGTATTGTGATTGGTACCTGGAGCTTTCCAAGCCGATTCTAAACAGTGACGACAGCGACGAAGCGCTTAAGCGTGGCACACGCCGCACACTGGTACGAGTACTTGAAGCTGTACTAAGAATGGCTCACCCCTTTATCCCTTATATCACAGAGGAAATCTGGCAGCGTGTTGCTCCCTTGGCCGGTCAGTCTGGCGCAACCATTATGACTCAGCCTTACCCTGAAGCAGATGAGTCGAAAGTCGATGAAAAAGCACTGGGTGACGTTGAGTGGCTAAAAGGTGTCATCGTCGCAATACGAAACATTCGTGGTGAGATGGATATCTCTCCTGCCAAGGCAATTCCCGTTCTACTGCGTAACGGCAATAATGAAGATCAGCGCCGCTTCCAGGAAAACGAAGGCTTTGTTAAGTCACTCGCCAAGCTCGAGTCAATGAGCTGGTTAAATGACGAAGAAGCGCCTATGAGTTCAACTCAGTTAGTCGGCTCTATGGAAGTCTTGGTACCAATGGCCGGTTTGATCAACCTTGATGCCGAGATAGCTCGACTCAATAAAGAAATCGATAAGGCGGAGAAAGAAATTAAGCGCCTTTCTGGCAAACTGAACAATGAGAAGTTCGTAAGCAATGCGCCAAAAGACGTTGTAGAGAAAGAGCAGGCTAAGCTGGAAGACGCGCAAAGTAGCCAAGCCAAGCTGGCTGAACAGCTCGAAAAAATCAAGGCCATGTAATTGGCCTTGAAGCTACACATAATGGGTGCCGGTGCAATGGGCTGTCTTTGGGCAGCTCATCTGCACTGCGGATTTTCAGGGGCCTCTGGCCCGCATGTTAGCTTTATTGATAAGCGAGCATACTCAAACCTGTCTATGCGCAAGGAACTTTCCTTCTCTATTAGCAGCCCCTTCCTGGCTCACATTCCAGAAAATACCCAACTAAGCTTTAGGCTAGAACAAACACCGCAAACAATCGATTGCCTACTTGTGTGCACCAAAAGCTTCGATGCCCTTCCCGGCCTTAAAAAGCTTGGTGAAGCCATCACAGATAAAACCCTATTAGTGTTATTCCAAAATGGCCTGGGTAGCCAATACGACATTCTAGAAGCCTTTCCTGATAACCCTATTTTCGCCGCCGTCACGACTGAAGGCGCTAATCGGGTTTCTTCAAATCAAATTGTCCATGCAGGCTCCGGCCTTACGCGCGTCGGCCCCTTAAACAAAGCTGCAGAATCTAACGATGCTGCCCGAGCGCTACTTAATTACCTTCAGCCACCCGCATTAGACAAGACGCTAACACTCCAATACGAAAAGGACATATGGCAGGCTTTGTGGCACAAGCTCGTGATCAATTGCGCTATTAATCCCTATACAGCGCTACTAAATTGCCCGAATGGCCAAGTACGGACATCACGACGTTTTATTGAAGGTTGGCCAATACTGAAGCTAGAACTTAGCGAGCTGCTAAACACAGCAAGCTACCCTCTTTCCGGTGATGAAATCGAAACGCTGGTTTTCGATGTGATGCAAAAAACCAGCACAAATATCTCCTCTATGCTACAAGATATTCGCGCGGGTAAACGCACTGAAATTGATGATATCAATGGCTTTGCAGCCCGGTTTTTGGCTCAGCATACCTTAAGTAGCGAAGTGAATAGTTATTTGGCGAGCAAGGTTAAGGCTCTGCCTACACATTGAACCATCGAGTTCACAGAGCGCTTCGCTGCACAGAGGAAAGATAACACCCTAAGACTTTAGCTGAGTATTCACTCCAAAAAAGCTTTTTCCAGAGCCTGCGTATCGGCCCATATATCACAACGCTGTTTAGCCCGCGTAAGACCGGTATATAATAGCGAACGCGATAAAAGTTCTTTAGCGTAATCAGCAAGAAGAATCGCGACACGCTGGTACTCTGAGCCCTGACTTTTGTGCACCGTCATCGCGTAAGCAGGTTGCCAGGCTTTGAGCCTTTTCGGTGATACGATAATGCTCTCGCCCGAGCCTTGCGGCACCTCCACCTGAAACTTTCCCGTACTACCCGGCTCATGATTACGAGCAACGACAAAGCCAATATCACCATTAAAAACACCCAAGTCTGCGTGATTTTTAGTAATAAGAATGGCCTTACCATGATACAGGAAAGATCCGGTATCAACATTGGCGGAATAGTGCCCCGGTAGCATCGCCAGCAAACTTCGTTCAATATAATTATTCATAGCGATCACACCCTGCTCGCCCTCATGAGTCGAACATAGCAATTGGAAGTCAGCAAAGGCACTATTCAATGCTGCGATATCTGCTTGCTTCTGCACCGCCTCAAAATAGCTTTGATAGGCTGCCGTGATTGAGTGATGAACTTGCTGAGCATTCATTTCAGCTTGGTTTTCACCCTCTTGATAGTCGAACCATCGTACCTGCTTGTTATTGCTATCTAAGTGGCGACTAATGCAAAAGTCATTTTGAAAACCGATAAAATTACCGGCATTAATTTGCTCGGCAGCGCGCTTAAGTTCTCCACCAAAGCGGTAGGTCTTTCTCAAATAGCAAAGCGCTTGATTAATGCCTTCACTCGCTACTTTTTTGTCGACAGCTGGAGTTAGAAAGACTCCTGACT
>NZ_LWGJ01000672.1:0-740 GCF_001635845.1 Oleiphilus sp. HI0132
GGCCATAGTCTAGAAATTCCTCTCCAGCCGCTAATGCGATATCAGAACAGGCAAGCGTCAGGCCTAGTGTCATGACCTTGAGTGGATGAGTATTAAAGAAAGATTTAGGTTTCATAATTTCCCCGTTTTTATGTTTGTTTTGGGTACTTCTTATTGTTCCTTTAGTGCTACAACACACCACCTTCTTGTGGCGAAGGTACAGACTAAAAAACAATTACTTAGAAGGCTTTGGCAAAAATGGGCAAACTAGGTTGTTTAGGTTAAAAGGTATTTATTCGGGCTGGATATTCGAATTTTAGTGGAGTTGTTATTTACTCTGACTCGTTGACTTTCGCACGATCAACCTCGTGCTAACCCGCCTGCGAGCCGTGGAAGGCTCTGCCTACAGATTTGGAGACCACCGCCCCTTCGTTCAAAGCGTCTTCAGTAAATCTGACTGATAATCTTCGATGCTCACGCTCAAACCCAAGCTTTGTATTTTTTCTTCCAGTTCGCGTAAGTCAGTTTTTAGCTGATTGATAGTGAGCGTATTGTCATCCAGCTCATATACCTGAATAGAAGCTTTCAAGTGATAATATTTGATGATAAACGCTTGGTGATTGTTCTGTTCCAACGCTTGGTTTAAGGCTTTTGATTTTCGGTAAATTGCATTGAGCTCTTGTTTAAGCTGCCAGACATACCAAACTTCCGACATAAACGGCGTATTCCGGTTTCGGTATAAAGTATTTAGCACAAGCGCT
>NZ_LWGJ01000673.1:0-573 GCF_001635845.1 Oleiphilus sp. HI0132
CGAGCGCATTGGCCATACCGCTAAGCTTGAGCTGTCTAAGTTGAGTGATAGTTTGCTCTGTCATGTGAATGTCCTTTAATGGAAGCTTTGCGGGCCGCGTATGTTTTCGTGTGATTGCGGTAGTAGTGGTAGTTGGTCAGTACGGCTCGTACGTAACTTGTCTTGATTACTCTGCAAGATGCTTTTGACCTGCTTCAACCTGTAGAGGTGGTGCTGATTGGCGATGGCACAGGCATTATTGATACGCTCTGCCGGATAGTTCCTAGATAGATTCAATAAGCCCAGGCAGACCCGGTAAGCTTGCTCTTCATGCTGTTTTTGCTTGAGGAGTGCTTGCACCCAGAGCAAGACCTCATCGCCTAGATCCTTGGCCCAGTTCATGAGTCGGTCTGCATTCCACTTATGATGTTTCTCATGCCTAGTTGGCATATGTTCTGGATTCGTAGTCATGCCAGAGTTGCGCTTTCTTGGGTGGCTGGCGACACGTTTATTCTGGAAGTAGATTTCTATTAGCTTATCTTTGGCGTGAAGCTCCAAGCGCTCGCCGACAAGCTGATGCGGTACGGAGTAAAG
>NZ_LWGJ01000674.1:0-796 GCF_001635845.1 Oleiphilus sp. HI0132
AAATTACTAAGTTTTTCGGGTGTTTTACAGTTTTTTATTTTAATTTTTGTTCACACCTTTTATTATGATCAGCTTCGGGTATAAATCTAAGTTGAAAGACGGAATTTCTAAACTAAATACAATAGGGCTACAGACATCACCATGACCTCTTTGAAGAAAGTAAAGCTGCCTCTTGAGCAGGTATATCGCTGGGAAAAAGCAAAAGCGGATGATATTTATCTAACTCAGCCAATGGGTAACGGCGTGGTTCAGGAATATACCTGGAACCGAGCAGTTGGCGAGGCCAGAAGGATGGCTAGCTATATTAAATCTTTAGATTTACCACCAAAAAGTCGAATCGGTATTCTTTCGAAGAACTGTGCGCATTGGATCATGAGTGATCTGGCGATCTGGATGGCGGGTCATATATGTGTACCTCTTTACCCTACGCTAAATGCTGAAACGGTTAAGTATATCCTTGAGCACAGTGAAACGCAGTTGTTATTTGTTGGTAAACTGGACGACTGGGAAATGATGAAACCTGGTGTGCCAGATGATTTACCTTGTGTTTCTTATCCTCTAAGTCCAAAAACAGATTACCCAAGCTGGGATAACCTGGTTGCTGAGCATGCTCCGATACAAGAAGATACTGTTCGGGATGCTGACGAGTTAGCGACGATTGTTTATACATCGGGTTCAACCGGCAAGCCAAAAGGCGTTATGTTGTCATTTGAGGCCTTAGGTATTGCAGCAAGCGGTGTTGCACAAGCTTTGGATATAAAGCCTACTGATAGAATGTTATCTTACTTGCCACTGG
>NZ_LWGJ01000675.1:0-954 GCF_001635845.1 Oleiphilus sp. HI0132
GAAAGGGATTTGACGTAAGGCGTGAATTGGAGCAGTAAGTTGTATTTTTTAGGTAACTAGTGCCTCGGATATAGGAGACAACCGTGTCAAAAAAGTATGGCGTCATTGTATACAATACATCAACTATCAGTGATTCAATTCGTTCCCTTCAGTTAGACTTCAAGTTAACGCATTGCCAGACCTATGAAAGCTTATTGACACACGCTGCATATAGCGATAATCAATTGCTTTTGATAGATGATATGCCCGGCAATAACTCCCATTTAGCTTTTTTAGACAAAATTAAGAGCGAATGCCCACTAGAACTTGAGTCTATGTCGGTTATTGTGCTTAGCCGCAATATGGAGCTTGATCAGCGACTTCTAGCGTGTGAGCTAGGTGCTGATGATTGTATGTCCACAGAGCTTAGTCATGATGACATGGTGACACGTATTCAGAGCACAATTTTCAATGCGATTGCTAACAAACAGCTTAAAGACCAACTTAGAGCCGCTTCAGATGTTGCAATGGCGGCTATGGCTAGCACCGGAGATCTGGGTGCCAATATCCAGTTTTTACTGGACAGCTATCAATGTCAGAACTTTGATCAGCTAGGTCAGTTATTGTTCCAAAGCCTTAATCACTATGGGATTAGTTGTAGCCTGCAAATGCGAGGTAAATACAAGGTTAAAAACATGGAAGCAAACGGCATGGAACGAACAATGGAGTCTCGCTTGTTAAGTGAGTTGAAAGATGCCGGTCGCTTTTATGATTTTGGCAACCGTACTGTGATCAATTACAACCGTGTGTCGATTCTCATTAAAAATATGCCACTTGATGATCCCGAGAAGTATGGTCAGATTAAAGATAATATTTTTGCGCTTCTACAAGGAACCGATGCAAAAATAGAGGCTTTGGATATGCAGGCCGATATTTATCTAGAGCATCAATCTCAAGAAACGCTGATACGGCGTA
>NZ_LWGJ01000676.1:0-252 GCF_001635845.1 Oleiphilus sp. HI0132
GGGTGTGCTTAAGTTGCTCGGCATCAGGAAGTGTTGGCGTCAAATAAAGGAAGAAAGAGGCCATTAAGAAAAAGGCACCAGATATCATTGCGGCCAAGGACCAAGCTGAAAAGCTCAAGAGTCTCACAAAACGAAACATGTTTTTCCTAGCAAGTTAGAAATATACAGCTATTATCTAAGAAATAGCTTTAATTTAAGAATTGTAGGATTATACGTCTTTTTAGAGTGTTATAAGTAAAAAAATGTACATTG
>NZ_LWGJ01000677.1:0-734 GCF_001635845.1 Oleiphilus sp. HI0132
GCTTAGGAATAGTCAGGTCGATTCCCTTTAATACATGGTTTTCTAAGGGGCTGCCGAGATTAAAACTAACATCTACCTTGCTCATTGAGATCATTGGCCGAACCTCGTGCGTGCTTTAATGGCGCTTTTGATATTTGGGGCAACAATTGCGAGCGTTACCAAAATAGCCGTGATCAAATTGAGATCTTGAGCTTTAAGGCCTAATAATTCACCGTTAAGTGCCACGGCAATAACCAGGCGATAGAGTAGTGAGCCAATCAGGCAGGCAAGGATCCAGCGAAACAGGTTCTTCGGGCCAATCAAGGCTTCGCCGCCTATCACAGACGCAAGGCCGATAATAATGATGCCGACCCCCATGGTTACATCAGCGCTACCCTGACTTTGAGCAAATAAAGCGCCTGCCAGGGCGACAAGGGCATTAGATAGTGACATCCCAAGAATAACCATTAACCAAGTATTGACGCCATTGGCCTGAGCCATTCTGGGGTTAGAGCCTGTAGCGCGCATTGCTAAACCAATTTCACTACGCAGGAACATAAAAAGCAGGGTGAAAGTAATAAGACTAATGATACCGAAGCAAATTGGGTAGGCGACATAATAAGGAATCTCATAAGTAGCAATACTTAGCTTATCTAGCGGGCTTAACAAGGTATCAACGCCGAGCAACGCGATGTTCGGGCCATCCATTATTCGCAGGTTAATGGAATAAAGCGCGATCATAGTCAGGATTGATG
>NZ_LWGJ01000678.1:0-851 GCF_001635845.1 Oleiphilus sp. HI0132
CTGGCAAAAAGCGCTTTGCTACAAGAAAAAGCACTGTACCCTGAATCTAGCGTATTTGTTGACGGCATTCTGACTCGCTCCAACATGCAAGACACCGCCTTGGAAGCATCTAACAGCCATCATAAGGAGAAAACAAAATGAAGGGATTCAAGTTCTTAGTTATTTCAATACTTGCTTTTGGAGTTTTATCCGGTTGTGCCGTTAAAGGTTATGACTACACGGCCCTTAAGCAAAGCAAACCGACCTCTATTCTGGTAATTCCACCCAATAATAGCTCTGTCGAAGTTAATGCACCCTATACGCTTATTTCCTCGATATCTGAGCCCTTGGCAGAAAAAGGCTACTATGTATTTCCTGTTTCAGTTGTCGATACTTTGTTTAAAGAGAATGGGCTCCCTACAACGGCTGAAATGAATACTATTCCCTTGGACAAAATTAGGGAAATTATCAACCCTGACGCAGTGTTATACATTGATATCAAGCAGTGGGGGCAGGAGTACCAAGTGATATCCTCAAAGACTGTCGTGGCTTCAGATTGGCGATTAATAGATGCCAAGAGTGGACAAATATTATGGAATGGCAGAGCCCAAGCTGTGAAGTCTTCAGGTGACGGCGGTGGCGGTTTGGCTGGTGCTCTCATTGGTGCATTAGTAGATCAAATTGCCGGCAGTATTGTCGATCACACACCTGAACTTTCTGCTATGGCGAGTAGTAACCTGGTCAATAACCAGCACTGGGGTCTACTTCCTGGGCCTTACGCACCAAAACCAGAAGAAAAGTAAAGATCAGGCAATAGCAATATCTAGAGTGCCTGGGTTTTGCCCGGGTACTCTCTCCTCAAGCCCCTCCA
The DNA here is from genome assembly GCF_001635845.1 of Oleiphilus sp. HI0132. Lineage (NCBI taxonomy): Bacteria > Pseudomonadati > Pseudomonadota > Gammaproteobacteria > Oceanospirillales > Oleiphilaceae > Oleiphilus > Oleiphilus sp. HI0132. Next base: position 851 of record NZ_LWGJ01000678.1, read on the forward strand.
T
>NZ_LWGJ01000679.1:0-477 GCF_001635845.1 Oleiphilus sp. HI0132
TGAAGCATTCCGTGCTCTAGTAGAAAGTTCTTTACAGTTTGAGCATTTGTAAGTGTTTCCTGTGTACCGAAGGACTTAGACTGAATCAGGAAAATGGTGGATTCAGGTACGATCTGAGAGAGCACTTGGTGGCTATCGCTACTGTCTACGTTAGCAATATAGTGACAACTCAGGCCTTCTTTGGCGATGGGTGATAGTGCTTCGGTAACTGTTTTGGGGCCTAGATAAGAGCCCCCAATGCCGATACTAACGAGAGTATCAATGGGTTTTCCGGTGTAACCAAGAACTTCCTGTTGGTGTATTTTATCAACGAATTCTTGAATTTGAATTCGACATTCAAGGATTTCATCCAATATATCTTGGCTAGGCGAATAGCTAGTAGTTTGAGTCAGGCTAGACTTTGGAAGTCGTAAGGCCGTATGTAAGACGCCTCTGTCCTCTGTGTTGTTCAGTAAGTCTCCATTCTCTCCTGTGCCA
>NZ_LWGJ01000680.1:0-505 GCF_001635845.1 Oleiphilus sp. HI0132
CGCAGCGTACGGATTACTAACTTCAATATAATCTGCAATATCGTTCAGATTAATTAATGCTGGCTCAGTCCAGATTATTTGAGCCATTTACTCATCTTCTCTTTAGCTTGCGACATGTCCATTGTTCGACCTTCACGGATTGCCTGTTCGCCTTTCGCGATACCTTCCAGGATTTTCATCCGATCTACCATCAACTCATAATCAGCCACATCAACCAAATAGGCTGATGGCTGGCCATGTTCAGTTATAAGAATAGGTTCTTTTGACTCATGCAGATCTGCAAGCAGTTTCGTTGCTTGTCTCTTTAATGTAGTAACGACTTCAGTTCTCATAGTGACACCTTATATTAAAATGTATCACTATAGTATCACTCGAAATCAAAAAAAACTAACGCCTTATGCAGAGGCGAGTGAAACGAGTCCAGCCCACGGCCCTTTGTGGGCGTTCTTTGATTGCCTTGTTAAGGCTTTTAATTTATATTGTACGGTAATTCCGTACATTTAAT
>NZ_LWGJ01000681.1:0-522 GCF_001635845.1 Oleiphilus sp. HI0132
ACACTGTTACCACTGCAATATAAGATAAGTGCAATTTGGGGTGGTCATGAAGGGTCTTTATTACTTTGGGCATTGATTCTTTCCGGCTGGATTGCGGCTGTTGTGTTATTTTCCAAGCAACTGCCTTCAGATATTCTCGCAAGAGTGTTATCGGTAATGGGGATGATAAGTATCGGTTTTTTATCCTTCATTATTTTGACGTCAAACCCTTTCGACCGTTACTTACCGGAGTTTCCAGCAGAGGGCGCTGATCTAAACCCTCTACTTCAAGACTTTGGACTGATCGTTCATCCGCCAATGCTCTATATGGGCTATGTCGGTTTTTCGGTTGTGTTTGCCTTTGCGATTGCCGCATTGATGAGCGGTCAACTAGATTCAGCTTGGGCTAGATGGTCACGCCCCTGGACTACAGTAGCCTGGGCGTTCCTCACCTTAGGTATTTCCCTGGGTAGCTGGTGGGCATATTATGAACTTGGCTGGGGTGGCTGGTGGTTCTGGGACCCAGTAGAAAACGCTTCCTTT